>JAJTHD010000061.1 GCA_021297925.1 Lysobacteraceae bacterium | reverse complement strand
GCCATTGCGCGACGTCCGGCCCGACGCCGTCGACGCGCCCGACGATGTCATAGCCGAGGGTCAGGGGCAGGGCCGACGTCAGGCCCGGGTAGAGGTTGCGGCGGATGAGCGTGTCGGTGAAGGCCAGGCTCGACGCCTCCACGCGGATGCGAACCTCGCCCGGGCCGGGCTCCGGCAGCACGGCATCCCGCACCACCCGGAGCACCTCGGGGCCGCCGAAGGCCCCGATCTCGAGTCACTGGACTGGCACGGCGGCCGCCCTTACGCGGGCCGGCGCAGGGCGCGCCAGAGGAACAGCAGCCCGAGGGCCATGAACCAGAGCTGGATGCCGGTCGTGGAGATCACGATCGAGACCGGTGGTGCGATGCCGAAGAGTTCGAGTGCCGGCAAGGCGACGAGGACGCCGGCCACGAGCCCCGCCAGCCCCGCCCACGCGGGCAGCTGCCGGTCGCGCAGGATCACCAGACTCGTCGCGATGGCCCAGATCGCGGCGAAGGCCGCGACGCCCAAGGCCTCGCCGATCGCGCCGCCCCAAGCATTGAGGGCGGCCTGCATCGCCTCGATCGCGGCGCGGCCCTCCGCCGACAGGCCGGGGGCGGCATGCGCGTCGGCCAGCGCGACGCTGCCGGTCAGCCAGCGCAGGATGCCGATCCCTCGCGCCAAGGCCGAGACCGCGGCGGCGGCGACGGCGATGAGCGCCAGCGTGCCGAGCGGGCCGGGGCGCGCCGCCAGTCGCACTGTCACCACGCCGGTCACGAGGAACAGCAGCGAATACCCGAGGTAGAGCCCGTACCCCAGCCGCACGGCATCGAGTTGCTCCCGAAGCAGCGGAAGCATCTGCGATGGCGGGAAGTCGAGGCTGTCCGGCCACTGGATCGCGCCGCCGAGCACGGCCATCGGGGCGAAGATACTCAAGCCCTGGAGCAGCAGGATCGACCCTGCGATCAGGAGGAGGTTTCGGGACGGCGCCTCGGGGACGCTGGAAGGATCATGGCTCGACATGGAGACTCCGATGCTCTGGGTTGGCGCGCGTGCGGAAAAGAAGCAAACCGGAAAGGCGTGGGCCGGGTCGACCGATCGTCGACGGCGACGCGCTCCCGCCTTGGACTAGCGCCGTCGCGTCGACGACTGGGCGTGGCTGCCAAGCCCCGTCCCTTCCTGCAGGGACGCCGAGCGATCGGCATGACGGCCATCGATCTCCGCCAGGAATCCGCCGATGCGGCGCTCCAGATCCGGGTAATGGGGATTGAACGTCGCCCGCGCGCCGGCCTCGCCGGGTGGGGGAGACTGCCGTCCGGTGCCGTACCAGACCTGTTCCGCCTGCCTGCAGACTTGAACTTCACTTTCTTCCCGGAACGGCGCGCTGCCGCAGTTCCGATAGGCGCCTTCGAGCCCGTAGTGCGGGTTCTCCGGAGCGATGTGGAGCGCGAGGTGCGAAAGTCCCGCCACCCGCGAGCCCGGGTCGGCTGCGGGCAGCCAGGTCACGCGCTCATCGGCCCGGTCGCCGGTCGGCTCGGAAACATAGTTGAGGAAGACGCTTCGGGGATCATCGGCCTTGGATGCGAAGAACCGCCGGTTCCCGGTGACATCGATCACCTCGTCGTCCTCGCTCTGCACCACCATCCACGGCACCTGCACGCCCCCCTGAGCCCTCACCCGGGCATTCATCCGGTCGAGCAGGGCCATGGTGGAGGCGATGCCGCGCGCCGGCATCGCTTCGTATCGCGCGAACTCTTCCCTCGGCCCCGAATCGAGCCAGGGGCGGAACACGCCAAGCCAACGGGCTTGGCGGGCGAGAAGGGACGAACTGATCCGATAGGCCGGCGACACGCCGATCACCGCGTCGACGCTGCCGGGGGCCTCGGCGGCGACGGTGACCGCGAGCGCCGCGCCGAGCGAGAAGCCGGCCACCACGACGACATCGTTGTCCCGCCGTGCCTGCAGAACGGCGGCCTGGACATGCCTGACCCAGTCGTTTTCGTCGACGACCATCAGGTCCGCCGGCCGCGTGCCATGCCCGGGCAGCAGCAGCGCGCGTGCTTCGAAGCATTGCCGGGCCAGCGAGTTCGCGAGGTCGCGCATGGCGAACGCGGTGTCGGACAAGCCGTGGACGAGGATGGCGATGCCCCGTGGCTTTCCGGGCCCGCATCGCGGGTGCGGTGGCATGCGGAAGGGCGCCACCGACGCGAGCTCGGCCTCGGCCTTCGACGGGTCGAAGGGGACCCGATGGACCCGAAGCTCTGTCGTGACCGCCGCCACGTAGGCATCGAAACTGCCGGCGGGCGCCAGGGCGGCGGGGTCGCTCCAGCCGCTGCTCACGAGTTCCGACGCCGGCGCCTTCGCGCCGCCCGTCGCGCATCCGGACAACAGCGCGAAGAGCAGGATGCCGGAGGCGGTCGACGACCGGTGTCTGCGACCGTTTTCTTCGCGAAACATGGACATGCGTCATTCCCCAAGGCTTCGATGGCGACGAGCCTCCCCCGGGCCATCAAGGTGGATCAAGACGCAAACGTGCATGGCTGGATTGCAAGGTATGCTCGCCTCTCGCGAGGGGGGCGGGGCCTTTTCCGGTGAGTGAGTCAGACTTCGATTGGACCCTGGTCCGTTCATTCCTGGCCGTCATGGAGGCCGGGAGCCTCTTGGGTGCGTCGAAGCGTCTCCGCGCGACCCAGCCCACCATCGGCAGGCACATCGCGCAGCTGGAGTCGCAGTTGGGATGCGCGCTGTTCGAGCGGACCGGTCGCGGTCTTTCCCCCACGCGCCTGGCCTACCGGATCGCCGAGGACGCGCAGCGGATGGCGGAGGGCGCGCACGGCGTTGCCCGCGTGATCGCCGGCAGCCGCCAGGACGTCTCCGGGTCGGTGCGCATCAGCGCCAGCCAGACGATGGCCGTCGTCGTCCTGCCGGGGATCATCGGCAGGCTGAGGGCCGCGAACCCGCAGATCCAGGTGGAGCTCCAGGCCACTGACGCCGTGGCGAACCTGCTGCGCCGGGAGGCGGACATCGCGGTCCGGATGGTGATGCCCGAGCAGGGAAGCGTGATTGCCCGCAGGCTCGGTGCGTCCAAGGTCGGCGCCTATGCGTCCCGCGACTACGTCCAGCGTCGCGGCCAGCCGGCTTCGCCGGCGGAACTGCTCCAGCACGACCTGATCGGGCTGATCGACGACGATGTGATCCTCCGGGGATTCGCGGAGGGAGGCATCCCGGCGACACGCGAGAGCTTCGCGGTGAGGACCGACGACTCCCTGATGGTGTGGCAGCTGGTCCGCGCGGGACTGGGGATCGGCTTCCTCCCCGACACCGTCGCCAAGAGGGACCCGTCGCTGGTTCAACTGCTGCCCGAGGTGGGGCCGACGATGCCGGTCTGGCTCGTCGTCCACAACGAGATCCGCGGCAATCCCGCGATCAAGGTGGTCTTCGACTTCCTCGCGTCCGAGCTGGAGCGCGAGTTGGGGCCTGCGTCGGCCGGCTGATGCGCGAACGGCAAGGTCGCATAGCTGGGTTGCAGCGCTTGGCAATGGCGGACCGGGCAGGTCCCGACGAAGCTGGGTCGACCTTCCGCAAGGCCCGCGCAATGACCAGCCCGTCCCCGTTCCGACATGTCCCCCTGATCCTTTCGATGGCCGCCATCCTTTCGGGCTGCGCCACGGCCCCCAAGGGGGTTTCGGGAAGCCTGATCGCCTCGGACGTTCGACTGGAGGTCGAGCGGGATCGACCGCAGTCGTCCCGGCAACAGCGCGTCGACCGCGCCGCGATCGCCCAGGCGAAGACCCTCCGGGTCGTACCGGTCCGCTTCGCGGACGGCGCCGACGCGGCCCTCTCGCCCCGCGAACGCGAGGTGATCCTGGCGGGCGTGGGTCGCGCCCTGTGTTCACGAACCGCCAACCACTTCGAGATCGTCGCCGCGGACCAGCCGGCGGACATCGTGCTGGAGAGCGAGATCACCGGCATCGGCTTGACCAACCGGGGCGCGGCGGGCGCCTCGTTCGTCGTGGGGGCGCTCTCCCCGGTCCCGCTCACTCCGCGACTGCCCGCGGGCATGGGGGGGCTCAGCGCCGATGTCGTCGCCAACTCGACCGACGGGTCCAGCGTGTTCGAGCTTCGTTGGGCGCAGGGCGCCAACGCCTTCACGACCGATGCGACGCCATCGCGGATCGGCGATGCCTACGAGCTTTCCGACGTGCTTGCGCGCGACGTGGGGCGCCTGCTGCGCGACCAGGGCGATGGCCGGCGCCGCGATCGCGTCGATCAACCCACGCGTCGCCGGAGCAAGGAGGCGTGTCTGGCGTCCTTCGGTCGCATCGAGGCCGGTGCGCGGTTGGCGGGGCTTGCGCTGCCGCTCACCCCGGAGTTCGTCGAAGCCAAGGCCGGCGGGGGCGACTCGGGAAGGTGAGACCCTGCGGTTCGTGGACGTCGTGCCGAGGCCCACGGAATGACGGACGAGGCCCGGTGGCCGCTCCGCGAGTGCCTATACTGTCGTCCCTGAAATGCGAGGGGGTTCGACATGCCGCGAGTGAAGGTCTGGGTCTGGTGGATCGCGGCGTCCTGCGTCTTCGCCCTCCTACTGATGCGGACCGACTTGGACGTCGCTCTGGGCCTTCCGCCGGTCGCCGCGTTCCTGGTGTGGTTCGTGCAAACCGCGCTGGGTCTGGGCGTCGCCATTGCGGCCACGTGGTGGCTGGGCGGCTTCCGCTCGATCGCCGCCCGGCCACCGCTGATCCAGCTGCTTGTCGGGGGGCTCATCGGCAGCCTGGCGTTCGCGCCCTTGTCGCTGGGGCTGGAGGCGGTTTTCCCGTCGTCCGGTGAAGATCCCGCCGACGGATGGCTGGATGCCCTCGAGCAGAGCGGTGGCGTGTTAGCGCTGGTTGCCGAGTGGCTGCAGCTCGCGCCGGCCTATCTGACGAGCTGGGCGATCCTCAATGTGCCACCGACCTTCGCCGCCGTCGGTGCGCGGGACACGGTCGCCGATCCCCCGCCCGCAT
>JAJTHD010000031.1 GCA_021297925.1 Lysobacteraceae bacterium | reverse complement strand
CTGGAGGAGATCGAGGCGATCGCCACCCAGTCGGCCGCCCCCGACTTCGCGAACACCATCGCCGCGATGGAACGCGCCGGCCGCTCGCTCGACCGCGTCGCGCAGGTCTTCTTCAACATGACCTCCGCGAACAGCGACGACGCGATCCGCGCCATCCAGACGCGCATGGCACCGAAGATGGCCGCGCACCAGAACCGCATCATGCTCGACCCGCGCCTGTTCGCCCGGGTCAAGGCCGTCTACGAGTCTCGCTCGGCCTCGGGCCTCACGGCCGAGCAGCAGCGCGTGGCCGAGCGCTACTACCTGCAATTCGTCCGTGCCGGCGCGGCGCTGACCGAGGCGCAGCGCCAGCGCGTCGCGCAGATCGGCGAGCGCATGGCCACGCTGTCGGCGCAGTTCCAGCAGAACCTGATGAAGGACACGGACAGCTGGGCCCTGTTCCTCGACGAGGCGCAGATGGCCGGCGTCCCGGCGCCGCTCAAGGCCGCCGCCGCCGCCGAGGCCGAGGCACGCGGCCAGAAAGGCAAGTTCGCCATTACGCTGCAGCGCCCGAGCGTCGAGCCCTTCCTGACCTTCGCGCAGGACCGTGCGCTGCGAGAGCAGGCGTGGAAGGCCTGGATCCTGCGCGGCGACAACGGCGACAGCGAGGACAACAAGGCGATCATCGCCGAGACGGTCGCCCTTCGCGCCGAACGCGCCAGGATCATGGGCTATGACTCGCACGCCGAGTTCAGCCTCGACGACACGATGGCGCAGACACCGGAGGCGGCCCTCGAGCTGATGCGCCGCGTGTGGGAACCGGCCGTCCAGCGCGCCAAGGAGGAGCGGGCCGACATGCAGGCCCTGATCGCCGCCGAGGGTGGCCACTATGCGCTGCAGGGCTGGGACTGGCGCTACTACGCCGAGAAGGTGCGCAAGCAGCGCTACGACCTGTCGCAGGACGAGATCCGCCCGTACTTCCAGCTCGACCAGATGATCGCGGCCCAGTTCCACGTCGCGAATCGCCTGTTCGGCCTGACCTTCACCGAGCGCAAGGACGTCCCGGTCTACCACCCGACCGTACGCGTCTGGGAGGTCACCGATCGCGACGGTAAGCACGTCGGCCTGTTCTACGGCGACTACTTCGCGCGGCAGGGCAAGAGCGGCGGCGCGTGGATGAGCAGCTATCGCGTGCAGGAGAAGTTCGACGGCGCGGTGACGCCGCAGGTCGTCAACGTGATGAACATCCCCGCACCGCCGGCCGGCGAGATTGCCACCGTTTCGCTGGACGACGCGGTCACCATGTTCCACGAGCTCGGCCATGGCCTGCACGGCCTGCTGTCCGACGTGAGCTACCCGAGCATTTCCGGCACCAGCGTCTCGCGTGATTTCGTCGAGTTCCCTGCACAGATCATGGAGCACTTCGTCTTGCAGCCGGAGATCCTGAACCGCTTCGCGACGCACAAGTCCACGGGCGCGTCGATTCCGGTCGAACTGCAGCAGCGGCTGATCGCCTCGCGCACCTTCAACCAGGGCTTCGCGACCGTCGAGTTCCTCGCCTCCAGCTTCGTCGACATGGACTTCCACAGGCTGACCGCCGAGGACGCCAAGGGTCTCGACGTCGCCGCGTTCGAGAAGCAGGCGCTGGAGAAGATCGGGGCCCTGCCCGAAATCCCCATGCGCCACCGAAGCCCGCACTTCGCCCATATCTTCGCGGGCGGCTACTCGGCCGGGTACTACAGCTACCTGTGGTCCGAGGTGCTGGATTCGGACGGCTTCGACGCCTTCACCGAGGCCGGCGACCTGTTCCACCCGGCCACCGCGGAGCGCCTGAAGAAGTACGTCTTCGCGGCCGGCAACCTGCGTCCGCCGATGGAGGCCTACGTCGCCTTCCGCGGCCGCGAGCCGGTGGTCGAGCCGCTGCTGCGCAACAGGGGCTTCCTCGCGGCGAACGACCCCAAGGCGCCGAAGGCCGCGGCCGAGCCGGACAACGAGGGCTGAGCCCCTGCACGAGGTCGATCCACGCAACGGGGCCGAAAGGCCCCGTTGTCGTTCGGGCCCTCAGAGCATCGACCCGGCGACCACCGCCAGCAGCGCCCATCGCGCGACTTCCGCCGATCGCGCCCAACGCTGCCCTTCCATCAGCGCCCCGAGCACCACGAGGCCCCCGGCGTACGCCGCCGCCTGCCACGCCGGCATCGTTCCCGCACCCGTCAGGAAATGCACGGCCGGCGCCAGCAGCAGCGCGAAGTTCACCGTGACGTACGCGGTCGTGCCACGCGAGGCCGGCGGGTCGTACTCGGGGCGTCCGATGTCGAAGGCCGGCTTGGGGTCGCGGGCCTGCAGGTCGGTGGGTCGCCATCCCGGCTTGCCGAACCAGAGCCTGAGCCGGTCGCGCCAGCGCCCGGTGCGCCACGTGCCACGCCAAGTCGCCACGTAAACCTCGAGGTTGGCCCACAGCGGGTTGAAGCTTCGCAGTGGGGCGCGCGTGCCGTAGACGACGGGATCGGCGTCGTTCTCCTCCACGAACGTGCCGAACAGCCGGTCCCAGAGGATGAACAGGCCGCCGTAGTTCTTGTCGCGGTAGCGCTCGTTCACCGCATGGTGCGCGCGGTGGTTCGACGGCGAGGCGAACACGCGATCGAACCAGCCCAGCTTCGGCACCAGTTCGGAATGGATCCAGAACTGGTACAGCAGGTCGATCACCGCCACCACCGCGAACACCTCAAGCGGGAAGCCGAGCACGGCCATCGGCAGGTAGAACACACAGCCGAGCAGCGCCCGCTGCTGGTCTGTCGCAGCGCCGCGGTGCGGTGGTAGCGCTCGCTCTGGTGGTGCACCACGTGCGCGGCCCAGCGCACGTTCACCTCGTGGCCGGCACGGTGCAGCCAGTAGTAGCAGGGGTCGTCGATCAGAAGCCCGGCGACCCACACCCACGGGCTGTGGGCGGGGAGTTCGAACAGCGCGACGGGGGCTGTCTGAATTTTTGTGTGTGAGGCGGTTTTTG
>JAJTHD010000154.1 GCA_021297925.1 Lysobacteraceae bacterium | reverse complement strand
TTCGCGAAACGGGCATCGACCCAGATGCGTTGATCGTCATCGCCGCCGGCGTCTCGAACGGCGCCGGGGCCGTGCTCCGCGCCGCGGGCGACAATGCGGCCGAGGGACGCGGCATCGAGGACGCACCGCGGATCGACGGCGTGGTCGCCGTCTCGCCCAACATCCACGTTGAGGGCGCGCGCCCGCTGTTCGATGTCGCGACGAAGGCCGCGCTGCTGATGCCCTGCGCGCTGGCCGCACCGCGCTTCGATGGCGATGCCCTGCTGCGGCCGGGCGCGGCGATGCCGCCCACCTACGCCGCAAGCTGCGCGGCGCTCGCCGCGCGCGGAGCAATCGACGGCGACGACGTCGCCACGCAAGCCTCGAACGCCTGGGCCACGATGCAGGCGACAGGTTGGACCGACGCGGCGATGCGCGCGGGCAGCTTGAGCGTTGCGTTCGATCTGTGGCGCGCGGTCGCGTCGGGCTACGCCTCGGCCTATCGGCGCACGCCGGCCGAGGCCATGCCGCTCGGCTACCGCTACGCCGTGCGCGATGCGCAGGGCGCGCCCGTCGCGGCCCTGCCCGCCGAAGCCGCGCTGTGGTGGAGCGACAGCAGCGGTATTCCGCCCGGCAATGGCGTGGTGCTGCTCGATCCACCCGGCGATGGGGGCCGCATGGCCGGCCTGCTCGGCCTGCGCGCACTGGCAACGGACGACCCCACCGTGCGCGACGCCATCGCCGCCACCCGTGCCCTGCTTCCACGCGAGGGCCTGCCGATCCTGCTGCTGCACGGCCTCGACGACGGCCTCGTGCCCGAGTGGGAGACCAGTGCGCCCTACGCCGCGTTCGCCCGCGAGCACGGCGCGCGCCTCGGCTACTGGCGTATCGAGCGCGCACAGCACTTCGACGCCTTCCTCGGCAATCCGGCGCTGGCCGCCCGCTACGTGCCCCTGATGCCGCAGGCCTACGCCGCACTCGACGCGATGCTGGCGCACCTGCGCGAGGATGCGCCGCTGCCGGGCGACCGCAGGATCAGTGCGCCGGGGCGCTAAGCCGCCGGCGCGTGCGCCTCAGTTTTTCCGGAAGGTGATCGTCCCGCCGTCGCTGCTCACCTGAAGCGCGTCGCCAGCGACGAACTCGCCACCGAGGATCTTCTGCGCCAGCGGGTTCTCGATCTGCTGCTGGATCGCACGCTTCAGCGGCCGCGCACCGTAGACCGGGTCGAAGCCGACGTTGCCAAGCACGTCCAATGCCTTGTCATCGATGGCGAACTTGATCTGCCGCTCCGCAAGGCGCTTGGCGAGGTAGGCCGTCTGGATGCGCGCGATCTCGCGGATCTGCTCGCGGCCCAACGGGTGGAAGACCACGATCTCGTCGAGGCGATTGATGAACTCCGGACGGAAGTGCGACTGCACCACGCCCATCACCGCCGCCTTCATCTGGATGTAGGCGGCATCGCCCTCGCCGCTCAGCTCCTGGATGTGCTGGCTGCCGAGGTTGGACGTCATCACGATCACCGTGTTGCGGAAGTCCACCGTGCGGCCTTGGCCGTCGGTGAGACGGCCGTCGTCGAGCACCTGCAGCAGCACGTTGAACACGTCCGGATGCGCCTTCTCGACCTCGTCGAGCAGGATCACGCTGTACGGGCGACGGCGCACGGCCTCCGTGAGGTAGCCACCTTCCTCGTAGCCGACATAGCCCGGGGGCGCACCGATCAGGCGGGCCACGGAGTGCTTCTCCATGAACTCGCTCATGTCGATGCGCACCATGGCCTCCTCGGTGTCGAACAGGAAGCTCGCCAGCGCCTTGCACAGCTCGGTCTTGCCCACGCCCGTGGGGCCAAGGAACAGGAAGCTGCCGTTGGGGCGGTTCGGGTCGGAGAGGCCCGCGCGCGATCGGCGGATCGCATCGGACACCGCGCGCACGGCCTCGCGCTGGCCGACCACGCGGTTCGCCAGCACGTCATCCATCTTCAGCAGCTTCTCGCGCTCGCCTTCGAGCATTTTTGACACCGGGATGCCGGTCCAGCGCGAGACGACCTCGGCGATTTCTTCGGCGGTGACCTTGTCCTGCAACAGCGTGAAGCCCTTGGTCTCGGCGGCCTGCGCATCGGCCAGCTGCTTCTCCAGCTTCGGCAGCGCGCCGTACTGGCTCTCCGAGGCACGCGCGAGGTCCTGCCGACGGTGCGCGGCTTCGAGCTCTTGCTTCAGGTGCTCGATCTGCTCCTTCACCTTGGTGGTGCCGCTGACGATGGCCTTCTCGGCCTTCCACACTTCTTCCAGGTCGTTGAACTCACGCTCCAGCTTGGCGATCTCGGCCTCGAGGTCGGCGAGGCGCTGCTTCGATTCCTCGTCCTTCTCCTTCTTCAGCGCTTCGCGCTGGATCTTGAGCTGGATCAGGCGGCGCTCCTTGCGGTCCATCTCCTCCGGCTTGGAGTCGATCTCCATGCGGATGCGCGACGCCGCCTCGTCCATCAGGTCGATGGCCTTGTCGGGCAGCTGGCGATCGGCGATGTAGCGGTTCGAGAGCGTGGCCGCGGCGACGATGGCCGGGTCGGTGATCTCCACGCCGTGGTGCACGGCGTAGCGCTCCTTCAGGCCACGCAGGATGGCGATGGTGTCTTCCACGCTCGGCTCGCCCACGAACACCTTCTGGAAGCGGCGCTCCAGCGCGGCGTCCTTCTCGACGTACTTGCGGTACTCGTCCAGCGTGGTGGCGCCGATGCAGTGCAGTTCGCCGCGCGCGAGCGCGGGCTTGAGCATGTTGCCGGCGTCCATCGCGCCCTCGGCCTTGCCGGCGCCGACCATGGTGTGCAGCTCGTCGATGAACAGGATCACCTGCCCCTCGTTCTTGGCGAGGTCGTTGAGCACGGCCTTCAGGCGCTCCTCGAACTCGCCGCGAAACTTCGCGCCGGCGATCAGCGCGCCCATGTCCAGCGAGAGCACGCGCTTGCCGCGCAAGCCCTCGGGCACCTCGCCATTGATGATCCGCTGCGCCAGGCCTTCGACGATCGCGGTCTTGCCCACGCCCGGCTCGCCGATCAGCACCGGGTTG
The DNA here is from genome assembly GCA_021297925.1 of Lysobacteraceae bacterium. Taxonomy (GTDB): domain Bacteria; phylum Pseudomonadota; class Gammaproteobacteria; order Xanthomonadales; family Xanthomonadaceae; genus Silanimonas. The sequence goes on along the minus strand of JAJTHD010000154.1, from coordinate 2,382 downwards.
TTCTTGGTGCGCCGCTGCAGCACCTGGATGGTGCGGCGGATCTCCTCGTCGCGGCCGATCACCGGGTCGAGCTTGCTGCTCTCGGCACGCGCCGTGAGGTCGATGCAGTACTTCTCCAGCGCCTGGCGCTGGTCCTCGGCGTTCTCGCTCTGCACTTTTTCGCCCCCGCGCATCTTCTGGATGGCCGCGTCGAGCCTGGCCTTGTCGAAGCCGGCCGACTTCAGCAGCTTGCCGGCCTCGCCGCTGTCCTCGATGCAGGCGAGCAAGAAAAGCTCGCTGGCGATGAAGGCATCGCCGCGCTGGCTGGCCAGCTTGTCGGTCACGTTGAGCAGGCGCGCCAGCTCGTTGCCGAGGTTCACCTGCCCGGCCTGGCCGGTCACCTTCGGGAGCTTGTCGAGCGCCTCGCCGATTTTTTCGCGAAGAAGAGACACGTTCCCGCCGGCCTGCGCCAGCAGCGGCCGGGTTCCGCCGCCCTGCTGGTCCAGCAGCGCGATGAGCAGGTGCGCCGGTTCGATGAGGTTGTGGTCGCGCACCAGAGCCAGCGACTGCGCGTCCTGCAGGGCCTGGGCGAAGCGGGAGGTGAGCTTGTCCATCCGCATGGGTCGTCTCCGAAAGGGGCGGCGGCCCACGGAACGGGCCGCGATGGCTTTCAGGTGCGGATGATGGGGGCGTGATTCAAGGGCGGCTTGACCGGACGCAAACCCCGGGGCCGCGTGGAGCGGGCGACGCCCCGCTCAGAGCGCCGCGAGGTCCTTCTTCGCCTCGGCGTTCTCGGGATCCAGCCGCAGCGCCGTCTGGAACGACGCGCGCGCCGTGGCCTTGTCGCCCTGCTTGGCCTGGATCTGCCCAAGGCGCCACCACGCATTGGTGTCCTGGGGATCGTTCTCGGCCCGCGTCAATCCACCATCGAGATAGCGCTTCAGCGCCGCGGCGCCTTCGTCGAGGAAGCGGCCGCTGATCGCCGCCAGGCGCCCCATCTGGTAGTGAGGTGCCGCGGCGGCCGGCTGCGCCGTGGACCAGCCCGCGAGCACGTCGCGCGCCCGGTCGAAGCGCTCGAGCGCGACGAGGGTCCGGACCAGCGAGAGGCGCGATTCGGCGTCGTCCGGACGGAGCGACGGGGCCGCGGCGACCGCCGCATCGATGGAGCGCGCGACGGCGGCATCGTCCTTGTTGAAGCGGTCGATGGTGGCCTGGGCGAGGTGGCCGCGCACCGGGTTGCGCTTGGCGATCTCGGCGACCTGCGCCTTCGCCTTCTCGATGCCGCCGCCCATGACGGCGGGGGCCTGCAGGTAGAACGGGACCAATGCCTCGCGGGCGTCGAGCAGGTCCGGATCAAGTCGTACCGAAGCCTCGAAGGCGTCGCGGAGGTCCGGCGCCATCGTCATCTTGCGCAGCATGTTGACCTCGCCGATGCGGGCCCCCAGGGCGTTGCCGAGCCAGAACTGGGCCTGGGCGTCGTTGGGCGCGAGTTCGACCGCCTGCTCCGCGCTCTCGAGCGCGTCTTTAGCTTCGCCCTTCTGCAGCTGCGCGCGGGTGAGCAGCACCCAGGCCCGCGCGTTGGAGGCCTGTGCCTCGACGAGGGCCTCGGCTCGGGCCAGCGCGCCGGGATCTTGCGACTTGATCAGGGCTTCAACCGCGTCCGGTGAACTGGCGGCGGCCGGAAGCGCGAGGGCGGCGGCAAGGGCGAGGGCCAACAGGCGAGGAGCGGCGGGCAGGCGCATGGTCAGGATCCGGCAGCGGGTGTAGTCCCAGCATCGCCGCGAACCCGGGACCTGTCGCTCTGCCGAAGGTCATACCCGACGCCGCCGTTCAGGCGCCGTCGGGGGCCGTCAGAAGGTCAGCGACCAGCGATCGATCACCCCCCCATTACCCGTGACGGCATCGGTGACCCGAAGCTGCCAGGTGCCGTTGGCCGCGCGTCCGGGGGCCGTGAGGGTCCAGCGCCCGGTGAGGTTTGCCGCCGTGCGGCCGGCCCGGTCGTGCAGCACCACCGTGAGGCCATCGGGCCCCACCAGCTCGACGCGGAGCTCGCGGATCGCCGGATGGCGGATCACTGCGTCGATCGTGAGCGGGTTCGACAGCGTCGCGGGACGTCCGGACACGGAGATCGCACTCGCGACGGTGGCGTTGTCACGGGTCGAGACATCGACCTCGTTGGCAAAGGTCGCGGGCGCGGCGGTGGCGCCGCCCGCCGTGTAGCTGATGCGCAAGGTCGCACCGCTGAAGGCGGCCGTGCGACACCCGAAGGTGTTCATTCTGCGCCTGCGCCGGGTGCCGATGATCGACGCCTCGGGCGCGGCCGCCTTCACCGGCTTTCTGGATCGCGCGCACAAGCTCGGCATCCGCGTGGTGCTGTCCGGCCTGCAGCCGCAGCCGCGCGCG
>JAJTHD010000068.1 GCA_021297925.1 Lysobacteraceae bacterium | reverse complement strand
GCCGCAAGGGTGCGCTCGACATCGCCGGCCTGCCGGGCAAGCTGGCCGACTGCCAGGAAAAGGACCCGGCGCTCTCCGAACTATTCATCGTCGAGGGTGACTCGGCCGGTGGTTCCGCGAAGCAGGGTCGCAACCGCAAGACCCAGGCGATCCTCCCGCTGAAGGGCAAGATCCTCAACGTCGAGCGTGCCCGCTTCGACCGCATGCTGGGCTCGGCCGAAGTCGGCACCCTGATCACCGCGCTCGGCACCGGCATCGGCAAGGACGAGTACAACCCGGACAAGCTGCGCTACCACCGCATCATCCTGATGACCGACGCCGACGTGGACGGCTCGCACATCCGGACGCTGCTGCTCACCTTCTTCTACCGGCAGATGCCGGAGCTGATCGAGCGCGGCCACATCTACATCGGCCTGCCGCCGCTCTACAAGATCAAGCAGGGCAAGACCGAGCTGTACATCAAGGACGACCACGCGCTCAACGCCTACCTGATCTCCAATGCCATCGATAACGCCGAGCTGGTGCCGGCCGCCGGCGCGCCGCCGGTGCGCGGCGTTGCGCTCGAATCGCTGATGCAGGCCGTCGCCGCCGCGCAGGACACCGTGGAACGGCATCGCCACCGCGTCGACGGCGCGGTGCTCGAGACGATCTACCAGGCCGAACCGCTGACGGCCGAGACCTTCGCCGATGCCGCCAAGCTCGCGGCATGGTGCGATGCACAAAACGCAAAGCTGAAAGCGTCCGGACTCGGCAAGCCGCGCTACGTGCTGAGCGCACAGGCCGAAGCGGGCGACACGCCCGGCGCGATCCATGTCGACAAGCAGCACCACGGCCTGTCGAGCCGCCAGACCATCGCCGCCGCGCAGCTTCTGCACGGTGAATTGAAAGCCTTGACCGACACGGCGACCAAGCTGGCGGAACTTGCCCTCGGCGAAGGCGCCACCGTCAGCCGCGGCGGCAAATCGCTGCCGCTGCGTGACTTTGCCGCGGCGCAGCACTGGCTGCTCGAGGAAGCCAAGAAGGGCCGCACCATCCAGCGCTTCAAGGGCCTCGGTGAAATGAACCCCGAGCAGCTCTGGGATACGACGGTGAACCCGGAAACGCGCCGCCTGCTGCAGGTGCGCATCGAGGACGCCGTCGCTGCCGACCAGATCTTCAGCACCCTGATGGGCGACGTGGTCGAACCACGGCGCGCCTTCATCGAGGACAACGCGCTGAAGGTCGGCAACCTCGACGTCTGAGTCGCGCATGGTCGCCGGGCGCCCGCTGACGCTCGCGACGGAAACCCTCGTCGACGTGCTCGTCGCCGCGGGCATCGTCTTCGCGGTGGCGTTCGCTCTCGGAATGGCGGCCAATGTGGCCGCTTCCGCCCACCATCCGCTCCTGCCGCTTGCCAGCGTCAGCGGCTCACTGCTCGCCGGGCTTGCCGTCTGGGCCTGGCGCCGCGAGTCCCTGCCTGCCTCGACGCGGCGCGCCTCCCGCGCCGACTGGGGCCTCTCGATCTTGGGCGCGTTCGGCTTGCAGGCGATCGCCATCGGGTACGGCTGGGCCGCCGCGGCCCTCGGCCGCGACAGCCTTGGCAGCAACATCGGCCCCGTCCTCGCGGCCTACGCCGCCGCGCCGATGATGACGCTGCTCTTTGCGGTCGTCGTCGCACCGCTGGGCGAAGAACTGCTGTTCCGCCGCGTGCTTCTGCACCGCTTCGCGCTCGGTGGTCGCCCGGGACTGGGCCTCGCGGTGACCAGCCTCGGCTTCGCGCTCATCCACGAGCCCGTGCCCGGCGATCGCGGCGTGGGCCTCTGGCTGCTGAAGCTCGCGCCGTACGTGCTGATGGGGCTGGGTTTCGGTGCGCTGTACCTTCGCACGGCCCGATTCGGGCCCGTGCTGCTCTGCCACATGCTGGTCAACGCGACTGGCCTCGGCCTGCTGTTCACGGGACGCTGAAGGCGCGCCGGCGCCTGCGCGGCGCGGGTACACTGCGTCGACGCCGCTCGCCCCGCCGCGCGGCCCCCGCCACGGAAGCCGCATGAGCAAGCGCCACCTCTACCTCCTCGCCTTCGCCATCTTCGCCGTCGCGACAGCGGCCATCGTCTACAAGTGGCAGGTGCTGAAGTTCCCGCTGCAGCCGGACCAGACGGTGCAGGTGTGGACGGTGCAGGCGCACGTGGAGTACCAGCCCCAGCGCCGCGCCAACGCGCTGACGCTGCAGCTGCCCTACCTGACGCCGGGCTGGATCGTGCTCGACGAGCGCTACGTGGCGCGCGGCTACTCGAAGATCCCGGAGCGCGAGGCGCAGGGCCGCGAAGTGCAGTGGGCCACGCGCAACGCCGTCGGCGAGCAGGACCTGTACTACCGCGCCACCATCGTGCGCTCCCAGCTCAGGCAGGACGCCCTGCTTCCCGAACTGGCGCCCGAGCTGCCGACCCCGCCGACGCTAGAGGAGCCCTATGCCGCCGCCGCGCAGGAACTGCTGGAGCAGGTCCGCGAGCGCTCCGCGGACGTGCCGACCTTCGCCCGGGAGCTGATCCGCCGGCTCGCACAGTCCCCGGACGAGGGCGCGCAGCTCCTCCTCGACCGCTATGCCCGGCGCGATACCGCCGCCGACATCGACGACGAGATGCGCACGCGCTTCCTCGTCGACCTGCTTGCGATCCGCAACATACCGGCGCGCCTCGCGCACGCCCTTCGCCTGCCCGAGGGGGGTGTCGAAGGCACCGCCCGGGTGGAGACCTGGCTGCTGGTCCACGACGGCGTGGCCTGGACGCTCCTGAACCCGCGAGACGCCTCCGAGGGGTTGCCCAAGGACCTGCTGCTCTGGAACGTCTCGCCGGAGCCGCTGCTGGCCGCCGACAGCAGCGCCAGGCCGGCGCTGATGTACACCGTCAGCTACAACCTCGCCGACGCGATGGCGATGGCCCAGCGCCGCCTCGAGGTGCAAGACGCCAATTACATCAAGTGGTCGCTGTTGTCCCTGCCGCTGCAGGCGCAGGAGGTCTACAAAGTCCTTCTGCTCGTGCCGATCGGCGCCTTCATGATGCTGATCCTGCGCAACATCGTCGGCATCAAGACCTACGGCACCTTCATGCCGGTGCTGGTCGCGCTGGCCTTCCGCGAGACCGCGCTGGTCGCAGGCGTGTCCTTGTTCGTGCTGGTCGTCGGCAGCGGCCTGCTGGTGCGCTTCTACCTCGAGCGCCTGCGCCTGCTGCTGGTCCCGAGGTTGACCGCCATCCTGATCCTCGTCGTCCTGCTGATGGCGCTGATCTCGGTGATCGCGAACCGCCTCGATATCGAGGTGGGGCTCTCGGTCGCCCTGTTCCCGATGGTCATCATGGCGATGACGATCGAGCGCATGTCGGTGGCCTGGGACGAGCGCGGCGCCGGCACCGCCATCAAGGAAGGCGTCGGCACGATCATCGTCGCCGCGCTGGCCTATCTGGTGATGAGCTGGGACCGCCTCGAGCACCTCATCTACGTGTACCCGGAGTTCCTGCTGTACCTGTTCGCCGCCGCGCTGCTGCTCGGCCGCTACTCCGGCTACCGCCTGATGGAGCTGTTCCGCTTCCGCGCGCTGGCCCGCGAGGCCGACCCGATC
>JAJTHD010000002.1 GCA_021297925.1 Lysobacteraceae bacterium | reverse complement strand
GCCGCAAGTCCGATGCGCAGCTCGACGGCATCGCAGCGCTGTCGGCCGGCCTCACGCCGGCGCAAGCCAGCGCCCTCGGGACCGCCATCGAGGAGCAGCGTCGTGCCATCGGCGACCTTCGCCGGGATGCTGATGCCGCGTTGTCGGTGCCGGCGGTGGAGCGCCCCGCGGATGCCGGTGCCCGGATCCCCGAGGGCCTCAAGCGGCATATCCTGCTGCTGCGCGAGACCGGCGAGCTCCTCGCGGCCGACGACGGCATGGTTCCCGTCAGGACCGTCGCGATGAAGTCGATCGCCGACGCGGGTTGGCGCATCCGCGAGTACGGCGGGCGCGAGCGGACGTACTTCGCCATCGCGGCGCTCACCGGGGCGCCCATCCCGGCGACGGATCTCGTCGAAGCGCGCCGCGACGACTACCGCGTCGTCGAGGCGCGGCGCTTGCTGGACCGGAGCCTCGCGAAGGGCGGTTCGGAGCTCCCCGGGTCCGTCCGAGACGCCGCGCGGGCGGTCGTCTCGGGTTACTTCGGCGACTACCAGCAGGTCCGCGCCGCCTTCATCGAACAGGCGACGCAGGCGACGCCGGCCTATCCGCTCGACTTCCAGGCCTTCTTCGCGCAGAGTTCGGCCGCGCTCGACACGGCCGTCGCGCTGACCTATGCCGCCGGCGATGCCTCGATCGCGTTCTGGGGCGCGGAACAGGCCGCCGCCCGCGCTCGGTTCTGGTCCTCGCTGGCCGCCCTTGTGCTGCTGGTCGTCCTGCAGGTGTTCGCATGGCGCTTCGTGCAGCGCCGGCTGGTCGTCCAGATCGGTGATCTCCGCAACGTGATGGAGGCGTACGCACGTGGCGAGACGCCGGCCATCCCGGTGCCGCGCAACACCGGCGACATCGGCAAGATGATCGGTGCGTTTCGAACCCTCATGGAGGGGCAGAAGGTCGCGCTGGAAACGATCGGCGGCGTTGCCGAGGCGGTGGCGTCCGGCGATTTCAGCCGACGCGTCGTGGTTCGCGTTCCCGGCAAGCTGGGGGACCTCGGCGATGCCATCAACCGGAGCGTCGACAGCGTGCGCAGCACGATGGAGGCGCTCGACGAGGTGATGGACGGGCTGGCCGTCGGCGACTTCTCGAGGCGCATGTCGCCCCTCGTACCCGAGGCGTCGCGCCAGCGCGTGGACCGGGCCATGGCCGCCATCGATGCCGCCACCGCCGAGGTCATGGCGACGATGGCGCGGATGCGCGAGGGGTGTTTCGACGGCCGGGTGCGTCCGGAACTCCCGGGGCGCCTCGGCGAACTGGCCTTCGTCGTCAACGGCAGCCTTGCCGCGGTCAGCGTGGCCGTGGACGAATTGGGAATGATCGCGGGCAAGCTGGCCGAGGGCGACCTCCGCGCCGACCTCGAGACGCAGGCGCCGGGGCGTGTCGGCGAGGTGGTCGCCGCGCTTCGGCGATCGATCCGCGGGCTGGCCGACGACATCCGCCGCGTCGCAGCGGTCGCCGCGGACGTCGACGCCGCCGCCGGCCACCTCCGGGAGGACAGCGCGAGCCTCCGCGAGGCCAGCCAAGCCTCCGTCGACAGCGTGGTCCGCACCGCTGCTGCGGTCGAGCAGGGTACGCAGAGCAGCCGTTCGCTGGCGGCCTCGGTCGAGGCGGTTGGCGAGCGTCTCCTCGATGCACGGTCGCTCGGTGAGGCCGGCCGCGACGTGGTCGGGCGCGCGCGACGCCGGATGGACCAGATCCGCGACTCCAGTACGAGAATCGCCGAAGCCAGCCAGCTGATCGACGAGTTCGCCTTCCAGACCAACCTGCTGGCCCTGAACGCCGCGGTCGAAGCGGCGCGCGCCGGGGAGGCGGGCCGGGGCTTCGCCGTGGTGGCCTCCGAGGTGCGCGCGCTGGCCCAGCGATCGGCCCAGTCGGCGGGGCAGATCCGCACCTTGACACAAGAGGCCGACACCCGGATCGGGGAGGGCGTCGAGGCCGTGGGTCAGAGCGGCAGCACGTTGGCCGATCTGGCCGGCCTCGTGGTCGAAGTCGAGGCCGTCGCCCGCGACTTGCTGGCCGGATTCCGCGAGCAGTTGGCGGCCAACGGCGAGATCGAAGGGCAGCTGGGCCAGTTGCACCAGCAGGCGGATGCCGCCCGCCGTGCGGGCGACCTCGTCGACGAGATCGCGGGCACGCTGCTGGAGCGCGCCCAAGGGCTGCAGGAGGTCATCGGCCGGTTCCGCATCCCGGAGGACTGAGGCGTCGGCGCGCGTTCAGCGCGCTGGCGCTATAGCATCGGCCAGTCCTCCGTGGAGTCCACCGATGCGTCGCTTCCTCCTGCTGCTGCCGGCCGCTCTGCTCGCCTCCTGCGTCACCATCAACGTCTACTTCCCGGCCGCGGAGGCGCAGAAGGCGGCGGAAGCCTTCATCGAGGAAGTGATCGGCCCGTCCGACGCCGCTTCCACGCCGCCGCTGGGCGAGGAAGGCGAGGGCGCCAGCGCCGAGGCGCCGCGTCCGTCCCCGCCTGCCCGCGTGCTCGTCGCGCGCGAGTGGCGCTTCGACCCGGTGGGCTTCTTCATCGGCACGGCGCACGCGCAGGACGGCCTCGACATCCGCATCCGCACGCCGGCCGTGCAGGCCATCCAGCAGCGCATGGCGGAGCGCTTCCAGTCGACGCTGGCGCCCCTGTTCGACGCCGGGGCGCTCGGCTTCGGGAGCGATGGGCTGCTGGTGCTGCGCGATCCGGCCAAGGTGCCGCTGTCGCAGCGGACAGCGGCCGCGCAGGCCGTGGCCGACGACAACCGCGACCGCCGCGCCGTGTATCGGGAAATCGCCGTCGCCAACGGCCATCCCGAGTGGGAGCAGGCCATCCGCGATACCTTCGCCAAGGAATGGATCGCGCAGGCCCGGCCGGGCTGGTGGTACCAAGACGGCGCCGGGGCGTGGAAGCAGAAGTGAGCGCGATACAATCGCGCCCCGTTCTTTTCCGAGCTTCCCGTGGCGCGACAGCGGCAACGACTGGACCCTGATTTCGAGATCGTGATCGACGGCCTGAGCCACGACGGCCGGGGCGTCGGCCGCCGCGACGGCAAGGCAGTGTTCGTGGCCGGGGCCCTCCCCGGTGAGCGCGTGCGGGCGAAGCAGACGGCGAAGAATCGCCATTTCGATGAGGCGGCGGCCTTCGAGGTGCTCGAGGCGTCGGGCGATCGCGTCGCGCCGCGCTGCGCCCATTTCGGCACCTGCGGCGGCTGCGTGCTCCAGCACCTCGACGAGGCGAGGCAGATCGAGGCCAAGGCCCGCGTGCTCAGCGAGAACATGTCGCGCATCGGCCACGTCGAGCCGCGCGAGTGGTTCTCGCCGATCCGCGACGCCCAATGGGGCTATCGGCGCAAGGGCCGCCTGTCGGTGCGCTGGGTCGAGAAGAAGGGCAAGGCCCTGGTGGGCTTCCGCGAACAGGACCCGCGCTTCGTCGCCGATCTTTCCGAGTGCCACACGGTGATCCCGGCCGTGGGACAGCGCATCCCGGCGCTGTCGGCGCTGGTCGAGTCGCTCGAGGGTCGTCGCACGATCCCGCAGATCGAGTTCATCGCCGGCGACGGCGCGCTGGACGGCGGCGAGATGGCGATCGACGGCGGGCGCGAGAGCGGCGTGCTGGCGCTGGTGTTCCGCCACCTTGAGCCTCTCTCGGCGGGCGACCGCGAAAAGCTGGCTGACTTCGCCAAGCGCGAGGCGGTCGCGGTGTTCCTGCAGCCGGGTGGCATCGATACGGTCGCGCCGCTGTGGCCCGAGCACGTCGACCTGCATTTCGATCTGTCGGCCGAAGACGTGGGTGCGAACGATGGCGTGCGCCTGCAGTTCCGGCCGCTCGACTTCATCCAGGTCAATGCCGGCTTGAACCGGAAGATGATCGCGCGGGCCATCGACCTGCTGCAGCTCAAGCCCGGCGAGCGCGTGCTCGACCTGTTCTGCGGCTTGGGCAACTTCACGCTGCCGATCGCGCGGCGCGGCTTCGACGTCGTCGGCGTCGAGGGCGATGCCGGGCTGGTGGCGCGGGCGCGGCAGAACGCCGAGGCCAATGGCCTGCCGAACGCGCGCTTCTTCGCCGCCGACCTCGCCAAGGACCTCTCGGGCGAGCCGTGGATGCGCGACGGCTTCGACAAGCTGCTGATCGACCCGCCGCGCGCCGGCGCGGCCGAGGTGCTGGCCCAGCTGCCGCTGAAGACCATCCCGCGCATCGTCTACGTGAGCTGCCACCCGGGCTCGCTGGCCCGCGATGCCGGCTTCCTGGTGAAGGAGCGCGGCTACACCCTCCTCGGCGCCGGCGTGATGGACATGTTCCCGCACACCGCGCACGTCGAGTCGATCGCCGTGTTCGAGCGCCGCTGATGGGCATCGAGATCGAGCGCAAGTTCCTCGTGGTGGGCGACGCATGGCGCGCGCAGGCCTCGCGCCGCCAGCGCATGGCCCAGGGCTACCTCAACGACGCGGCCTCCATGCAGGCGGGGACGCAGAAGGCGTCGATGCGCGTGCGCGTCGCTGGCGAGCAGGCCGCGCTGAACCTGAAGTCGCGCGAGCTGGGGGCTTCGCGGCAGGAGTTCGAGTACGCGATCCCGCTGGCCGATGCGGAAGCGCTGCTGGCGCTCTGCGTCGGCGGCACCATCGACAAGACCCGGCATGACGTCACCGTCGGCGCGCATCTGTGGGAGGTCGACGAGTTCCACGGCGAGAACGCCGGGCTCGTCGTCGCCGAGATCGAGCTGGGCGCGGTCGACGAGGCGTTCGAACGACCGGCCTGGCTCGGCGCGGAAGTGACCGAGCACGCCCGCTACTACAACCTCGCGCTGTCGGCCCGGCCGTTTGCTGCGTGGACCGACGAGGAGAAACACGCGTGCTGATCTTCGGTATCAGTGGTACGGAACTCACCGCGCTGGAGCGCGACTGGCTGCAGCATCCGCAAGCGGCCGGCGTGATCCTGTTCAAGCGCAATTTCGCCTCGCGCCAGCAGGTGGCCGAACTCGCTGCCGCCATCCGCGAAGCGGCACCGCGTCCGCAGCTGCTCTGCGTCGACCAGGAAGGCGGCCGCGTGCAGCGCTTCATCGAGGGCTTCACCAAGCTGCCGGCGCTCGCGCCGTTCGGCCCGCTGCATGATCGCGACCCAGGCGCCGCCCTGCGCCTCGCGCACGAGCACGCCTGGCTGATGGCCAGCGAGATCCGCGCCATCGGCCTCGACCTCAGCTTCGCGCCGGTGGTGGACCTCGGCCGCGGCAACCTCGCCATCGGCGACCGCGCCTTCCACGCCGATCCGCAGGTGGTCGCCGCGTTCACCCGCGCCTACGTGCAGGGCATGCACGCCGCCGGCATGGCCGCGACGCTGAAGCACTTCCCGGGGCATGGCTCGGTGCTGGAAGACACGCATTTCGATGAAGCCATCGACCCGCGTCCGCTCGACGTGCTCGAGCGCGAGGACCTCGTGCCCTTCGCGGCCGGCATCGAAGCCGGCGCCGAAGCGGTGATGCTCGCCCACGTCACGTACCCCGCCATCGCGCCGGAACCGGCCGGCTACTCGCCGTTCTGGTTGAAGGACGTGCTGCGCGATCGCATGGGCTTCCGCGGCGTGGCCTTCTCCGACGACATCGGCATGGCCGCGGCGGAGTCCGCCGGCGGCGTCCAGGCGCGCATCGACGCGCACCTCGATGCCGGCTGCGACGTGGTGCTGGTCTGCGCGCCGGCGCTGGTCGACGACAGCCTGAAGGCCTTCGATTCGCGTGGCCCGGCCAACACCGCCGCGTTCGCCGGCCTGATGGGCCGTGGCGCGCTCGGCTGGCAAGGGCTCTTGGCCGACGCGCGTCGCCCCGCCATCCAGTCCGCCTTGGCGGCTCCCCCGTTCACTGCCTGAGACCTGCCGCATGAGCACTCCCAAGCTCGCCGACGCCCTGCGCGAATCGCGCATCATCCACGACCGCGCCACGATCGACGCGGCCATCGCCCGTATCGCGGGGGAATTGCGGGCGGTCTACGCCGGAGCGACGGAGCCGCCGCTGTTCCTCACCGTGATGAACGGCGGGATGCTGTTCGGGACCGGCGTCGCACTGACCTCAGGCTTGGACTTCGAGTTCGATTACCTCCACGCCACGCGCTACCGCGGGAAGACGAGCGGGCAGACCCTGGTGTGGCTGCACCGCCCCCACACGCCGCTCAAGGGGCGCCGCGTGCTGGTCGTCGACGACATCCTCGACGAGGGCAACACGCTGGTCGGCATCACCCAGTGGTGCCATGACCAGGGGGCGGCCGAGGTGCGCGTGGCCGTGCTGTGCCGCAAGGTGCACGATCGCTGCGCGCCCGGCGCCAAGGCGGACCACATCGGGCTCGAAGTGCCGGATTTCTACGTCTTCGGTTACGGCATGGATTTCCACGAGCAGGGCCGCAACCTGCCGGCCATCTACGCCTGGGAACCCAAGGCATGAGCCGCGCCATCGACTTCGCCGTCATCGGCGGCACCGGTCTGTACAAGCTGGCCGAGCTCGACGGGGTGGAGACGCACACGGTCGACACGCCCTACGGCACGCCCTCGGCACCGGTGCGCGTGGGCGACTTCGGTCCGCACCGCATCGCCTTCATGGCCCGCCATGGCGAAGGCCATGCGATGCCGCCGCACCGCATCAACTACCGCGCCAATCTCTGGGCGCTGAAGTCCATCGGCGCGACCCGCGTCGTCGCGGTCAATTCGGTGGGCGGCATCACGTCAGGCTGGGGCCCGCGCGTCATCGGCGTGCCCGACCAGATCATCGACTACACGCACGGCCGCACCGTGAGCCTGTGGGACGGTGAGGGCGAGGCATTGCACGTCGATTTCGGCGATCCCTACACGCCAGCGCTGCGCCGGGCTCTCGTGGACGCCGCAAACGCCGCCGGCGTGCCGGTCGTCGACGGTGGCTGCTACGGCGCCACGCAGGGCCCGCGCCTCGAAACCAAGGCGGAGATCGAACGCCTGCGCCGCGACGGCTGCGACCTCGTCGGCATGACGGGCATGCCGGAAGCCGCGCTCGCGCGCGAGCTTGGGCTCGACTACGCCTGCCTCGCCATCGTCGCGAACTGGGCGGCCGGCCGCGCCCCGACCGACGAGGTGATCACGCTCGAGGACGTGCTCGCAAACATGGCCGCAGCGACCGAGCCGTTGCCCGGATTGCTGCGGGCCTTGAAGGCCTGAGCCTCGATCGCGGCCCCCGACGCGCATGAGGCCCCTCGACATCGCCATCGTCGGCTACGGCACCGCCGGCCAGGCCTTGGCGGTGCTGCTCGCGCGCGACGGTCATCGCTTGCAGGTGTTCGAGCAGGCTGAAGCCCCGAGGCCGGTCGGTGCGGGCTTCCTGCTGCAACCCACCGGGCTGGGCGCGCTGTGGCAGATGGGTTTGCTCGACGCGGTGATGGCGCATGGCCGGCGCATCGATCGCCTGTTCGGCGACACGCCGCAAGGCGACGGCCATCGCGCGGTGATGGATATGCGCTATGCCGGGCTCGACGCCCGCCTGTTCGGCTGGGGCCTGCAGCGCGGCGCGCTGTTCGAAGCCCTGCGTGCCGCATGGCCGGACCACGGGCGCATCACCACCGGGACGCGCATCGAGCGTGCCGAGGACGACGGCTCGCTGGTCGACGCCCGCGGCCAGCGCCACGGCCCCTTCGATTTGGTGATCGCCGCGGACGGTGCGCATTCCGCACTGCGGCAATCCACGCTGGGCGTGGCTTCGATGGACGCGGTGTACCCGTGGGGCGCGCTGTGGTGCCTGTGCGAGGACCGCGGCTGGGCGCACCCGAACGAACTCCGGCAGCGCTACCGCAAGGCGCGGAAGATGGTTGGCGTGTTGCCCGTGGGCACGCGCCCCGGCGATGCGCGACCGATGCTGAGCTTCTTCTGGAGCCTGCCGCGCGAGGCCTTCGAGGCCTGGGAGCGCGAGGGATTGGACGCATGGAAGGCCGAACTCGCCGCGCTCTGGCCGGAAGCCGCCGAGTTGGTGGCCGGCATCACCGAAGCCGGCATGTTGGCTCGGGCCACCTATCGCGACGTGGTGATGCGCGGCCCGTGGCACCAAGGCCGCCTCGTGTTCTGCGGCGATTCGGCCCACGCGATGAGCCCGCAGCTGGGGCAGGGCGTGAACATGGCCCTGCTCGACGCGCTGGCCTTGCGCGATGCGCTGCGGACGATGCCCGATGGCGCCGCCCTTGACGCGAGGACGCTCGACTCGGTGCTCCGCGACTTCGCGCAGGAGCGCCGCCGGCACGTGGGCATCTACCAGTTCTGGAGCCGCTGGCTCACGCCCGTGTTCCAAGGTGAGCAGGACGCCATCGCCGCGCTTCGCGACGCGCTGTTCGTGCCGATGGGGCGATTGCCGGGCGGGCGCGGGCAGATGCTGCGCGTGCTCACCGGCACGCAGCGCGGATGGCTCGGTCGGCACGCCTTGCCCGAGGGCTTGCTCGAGGCTTTGGGCGATCATGCCTAGGCGCACGATGTCGCCGCCGTTTCGCGGCGCGATGATCGCGCTCGTCGCGATCGCCATCGTCGTGGCCGGGGCGTGGATGACCGTGTGGGCCGCGCTGGCCCTGCACGCGGGTGCCGTCGGCGCGGGCGTGGTGCAGGGCCTGTTGCAGCGGCGATTCGGCGAAGGCGTCGGCTTGCCCGGTATCCGCGTGCTGACGATCGCCACCGCATTCGCCTGCAGCACCGCGTTCATCGCGCCTCTGGATGCCTGGCTGTGGTGGCCGTTCGCGGTGGCATGTGCCGCGGCCGCCGCCCTGCTGGTGCTCGCACCGGCGATGGCCCTTTGCGACTGGGCGGGATTGCGTGAGCCTCCGGCCAGAGTGTCCGGCGCCCCGGGCCTGTCCGGACCCTTCCCGGAGGATCGTGGGGCGGCTGATCCGTGGTTCGACTTGGGCAACACCGGCTGCCGCGCGCGCATCACTGTCGTGGGCGAACTCGGCATGGGCGGCCCGCAGACCTTGGCGTACACGCTGGACAACGGGCTCCAGCTGCCGGGCGAGGGCAGTGCGACGTCGGACGACGGACGCTGGTGGATCTTGCGCCAGGACCACGGGGGTGGCTGCTTCGTGGTGGACGTCTCCGAGCGCGTGGTCTACGCGGGGGAGGGCATGGCCACCGGGGAAGGGATGCTCGCGGCGGGAGTGCTCTCCGCAGCGACGCTGATCGCGAAAGGCTTTTCGCCCCGGCGCTATCGCCTCTTGCCGGGCGGGTGGTGGTGGCCGGAATCCGAGCCCGATCCGCCGCTGGGGCCGCGGCCTCTCGGGCCTGACGACGGCGAGGCGATGTTGCAGTTGACCCGCCCGATCATCGACCGCGCGCGGGTGCTCGAAGCCCGCGTGCCGCTTGCCTATCTCGCCGCGCCGGAGTGGGCGGTGGCCGATGCCCGCGGTCCGCTGCCGGTCCGCTTGCCCGGAAGCGGCCTGGATGGCGTCGTATGGCGGGCGGACGGAAAGGCGGCGCTGCTGCCGGTCGCGAGTTTGGCCGATGGCTCGCCGGCCCCGGCGTCGTGGTACCTCTGGCGTGCCGATGCGTCGGGGGCGTGGTTCGAGCCCGGTCGACCGGGCGGCTGGGGCATTCCCGGCGCCAGCCCGACGCGTCCGGTGCGGCTGGAGGCCGAGCACGTGTGGCTGTGCGTCGGGGTGGGTGTCGAGCCGAGTGCGGGCCTGGAGGGTTGGGACAGCCTCTCGTTCGACAGCACGATGACGTTCGGATCGATGCACTGGCCGCTCGCTGCACGTGCCGACGGCAGCATCGACCACGTGGACGCGCCGGTGAGCCTCCATCTGCGCTTGCGGCAGCCGCTCACTGCCGCGCCCGCTGGGCTCCGGCCGTTTCGTCGTGCTGCAGGCGGTCGATCGCGGTGCCCTTGCGTCGCGCCTGCACCTCGTCGACCTCGACACCGGGCGTGTGAGCGTGCTCGAGCGCCCGGTGGCGGCGCTTCGGCCGGTGGCGAGCTTGGGCGACACGCTGGCCTGGGTGGAAGTGCTGGGGCAGCGGTCGGCCCATGCGCGGTTCGACGCGCTGCAAGCGCTGCATCCCGTGCCCCCGCCCGGTGCATGGGGCGGCACCCACGCCGACGAGGGTTGCACGCTGGTCCTGCGCCCGCGACGCGCCTGTCTGGAACCGTCGGCCTGCGAGCTGCGGCTGCGGCCGCCGTGGACCCGTGTCGATGTCCCCGTGTCCCCGCTGCAGCCCGGGGATGTCGAATACCACCCGCCCGCCGCGCTGCCCGTGCTGGTCTTCGGCGTCTCGAATCGTTGGCGTGACCCGTGGGCGCGGGAACAGGAGCCCCGTCACTCGGGCCGATTGTTGACGGCGGAGGGGCACGCGATCGATGAAGTGGCGCAGGGCCTCATCGGATCGGAGGATGGCCGCTGGCTCCTGTTCGCACGCCGGACGGTCCGCGACGAGGTCGAGAGCCACCAGGATCGGAGGGTTACCGACTGGGAGATCGCCCAGCTGGATCGCGCGGCGCATCGGCTCCATGTGCGGCGCGGCGAGCATTTCGGCGGCCTGCCGTTCTTCCGCGCCTTCGAGGGTGATCGGATCGTGTTCGACACCAGCCCGGAGCCCTGGTGGCGACCGGAGCTGCCGCGCGCCTCGCACACCTGGTCCCTCGAGGCCGTGTTGGAGCGTCTCGATGCCCGGCCGCTCGTGCAGGGCGACGGCCTTTGGCGCTTGCCGGACGACCGCACGCCCGTCGCGCGCTGGCAGGCCCTGCAGATGGCGTGGCAGGCCGGTGATTGGCCGGCCTGAGGCTTCGCACGCCGCTCAGGTGCGTTCGGATTTCTCGGCGTGCAGGGCGTGTTCGGCGTCGCGCATCACGCGCTCGGCGCTCAAGCCCGCGCGGTCGATCAGCGCGGCGCCGATGCACAGCTCGATGCGCGGCATCGTTTCGTTGGTGAGGTTGTCGGCCATCACCGCGTCGATGATGCGTTCCGCCGCCGTCGCCGCCTGCAGCTCCGGTTGGGACAGGCGGTTCAGCAGCACGGCGAAATCGTCGTCGCCGAGGCGGGCGACGACGTCGTGCCCGCGGGTGCAGCGGCGGAGCACGTCGGCGACTCGCTGCAACACCGTGTCGCCGACCGCATGGCCGTGCGCTTCGTTGATGCGATGGAAGCGGTCGAGGTCGATGAACAGCACGGCGCTGTTCTGGCTGGGCGACCAGTGGGCCGCGCTCGCGCTCAGGGCCGTCTCGAAGGGGCCGGCCTTCAGCAGGCCGGTCAGCACGTCGATGTCGTCATGCCGGCGCTGGCCGGCCTGTCGGTGGCTGGTCTGGGACAGCGCATTGGCGAGCAGGCGCTGCGGCTCGTCGCCGCGCTCGGCCAGCAGGGTGCGGCCAAGCAGGGTCGCGAGCAGTCCGGCGCCGACCCGGAGCACGGCCACCGAGGCGTCGCTCTGTCCGTGCGCGTGGCGCCATCCCGCGAGCAGCACCCCGGCCGGGTGGCCGGACACATCGACCGGCACGGCCACGAGGCTGCCCGAGCCGCTCGCCTGGCAGAGCGCGCGGTCGACGCGGGGATCGTTCGCGGTGTCGGGGGCGATGGCGGCGTTGCGGCTGAGCAGGGCGGCCCCGCCGAGGCTGCCGGACACCGGGCTCCGGCGGTCCAGCAGGCCGACGAAGCTGCCCACCGCCCCCGCGTGGACCAGTTCTTCGCCCTGTCGTCGTTCGAAGCCGAGGCCGTCGGCTCCGCAGGCCTCGCGCAGTTCGGCCAGCGCATGGGGCAGCAGGTCGGCGGCACGGCCGCGGAGGTCCGCGAGGGCGGCCAAGGCGGCGAGGGCGCGGGCGGGGCGCTCGGACTCGGTCAGGGCATCGGGGAACATGGTCAGCAAGGTCCGTCGGGTGGTGCGAGCGTAGCGGAAGGGGCAGGGGACGGTGATGCGCCGAACTGCAGCCGGGCCAGTTCGGCGTAGAGGCCCCCCTGCGCGAGCAGTTCGGCGTGCGTCCCCACGTCGACGATCCGGCCGCCGTCCATGACCACGATGCGATCCGCCTTGAGTACGGTCGCGAGCCGGTGGGCGATGACCAGCGTGGTGCGGCCGCGCATCAGCTGTTCGAGCGCCTGCTGGATCAGGTGCTCGCTCTGGGCGTCGAGCGCGGACGTGGCCTCGTCGAGGAGGAGCACCGGTGCATCCTTCAGCAGGGCACGGGCGATGGCGATGCGCTGCTGCTGGCCGCCCGAGATCCGTGCGCCGCGCTCGCCGAGTTCGCTGTCGTAGCCCTGCGGGAGCGCGCGGATGAACTCGTCGGCCTCGGCCAGCGCCGCCGCGCGCTCGATGTCCGCCGCCGTCGCGTCGAGCCGCCCGTAGCGGATGTTCTCCGCCGCGCTGGTCGCGAAGATCATCGGGTCCTGCGGGACGAGGGCGATCGTCTCGCGCAGGGCCGCCG
>JAJTHD010000012.1 GCA_021297925.1 Lysobacteraceae bacterium | reverse complement strand
GTTGGCCACGTCGATGCAGCGAGCGGCTGACACGTTCCGGAGGCGGAACCGGTGGCCGGTGGGATCCATTCGCTCGAGCCGGAAACGCTGCATCGGCAGGGAGGCGGAACACGCCTGCTGCGTCAATGCGATGCCGTCGCTGGCGCCCGAGTTGGCGGCGGCCACGCACCGGCTGCTGTGGGTCGCCTCGATCGCATAGACCTGGGCCGCTGCGTCCACGACCTGGAAGCGGAAAGATTGCTCGGGCCGGCCGTTGCAGGTGTTCTGGGCCAGCTGGACGTTGGCCGCGGTGGAGGCGCCCGGGACCTCGAGGCACATGCCACTGTGTTCGGCGACGAGCGTGCTCGTGAACGCGCTCTGCGCATGGGCCGGCACGGCGGAGGCGACCAGCCAGAGGACGAAGGCGAGCCGCGGGCCCGCGGAGGTGGGGCGCATGGGGACGGCCCAGACCGGAAAGACCGTTCGAGGCTAGCCCCCGGGCGTATGTCAAACAACGTCACCGACGTGCCGGTGGTGGGGAAGCACGCGCCCGATCACAGAGTGGCCGCCTCGCCTGACGTCGGGCGTCACTTATTGCCCCGGCTGCGCGTGAAACCCACGTCGTTGAGGCGCGCATTCGTGCTGGCCAGCATGGGCAGGTAGTCGGCACCGGCGCCGAAGTTGGGCAGGTTGGGGAAGATCTCGAGGGCATCGCCGTAGCCGAGGCCCATCCAGCGGGCGAAGGTGGCGCCCAACTGTTCGATCGAGGTGGTGGGCACCATGCGGCCGCGGCCCGCGTCACGCGGGCTGCCCAGCGCGTACTCGTTCATCGTGCCGTAGAAGCGCCCGCCGACGACATCGCCGCCCAGCACCCAGCTGTGGCCGCCCCAGCCGTGGTCGGTGCCGTCGCCGCTGTTGTTGAGGGTGCGGCCGAAATCGCTCATCGTGAAGCTGGTGACCGATGCGGAGATGCCGAGTTCCACGGTAGCCTGGTGGAATGCGCCGAGGGCCTTCGAGACCGTACCGAGCAGGGTCTGGTGGTCTTCCAGCATACGGTCGTGGGTGTCCCAGCCGCCGAAGCCGACGAAGAACACCTGCCGCGTCTGGCCGAGCGTGCGCCGGGCGCCGATCACCCGAGCCACCGTGCGCAGTTGCTGCGCGAGGGTGCTCGATGGGAAGGGCGTGGTGATCGTCACGCCGTCGATGGCGGCGTTGACCGACTCGGAGAAATCGCGTGCCGTGCGCGTGGCCTCGGCCGCCGCACGAACCATCACCTGACTCTCTTGCTTGCCCAGATCGAGCAGGGCATTGAAGGCGCCGCGGCGGGTGTCCCAACGCGCGTTGCCGGTGCTGCGCAACGACGCATCAAGCCGTGTCGCGCCGGTCGCCCCTAGGGTGTAGAGCCCGCCCGATGCGCCGTTCTGCCAGGCATTGTTTCCCGACAGGGTGAGCGACAGCGGCAGGCGACCGGACCCGGCCGGGATGCCGAGGCGCTCGGTAAGGCGGTCGGCAAGGCGTCCGCCCCAGCCGGGGGCCGCCGCGACTTCGCTACCGAGGCTCATGGCATGGGCCTGCTGGTCGATGTGCGAGAAAAGCTCGGGCGGCAACGGCACGCTCTGCTGCTGCACGTCGGCGGCGCTGGTCGGCACGATCAGGGGGCCGACATTCGCCAGCAGTGCCGCCTTGCCCTGCTGGAACAGCGCGGCCATCTCGGGCATGGCCGGATGCAGGCCCCAATCCGCGCCGGCGCTGCCGGCCGAGGGTGTGATCGGCAACAGGGTCTCGCGGGCGATGGCGAGGTTCGGCCGCGCCGCGGCATAGCTGGCGTAGTCGCTCGTGTTGCGCGGCACCACCATGTTGTAGCTGTCGTTGCCGCCCAGAAGGAACAGGCAGACGAGGGCGCGATAGTCGTCGGCGCGGCTCGCCGCCTGCACCATCCGCAGGCGCCCGAGCATGGCCATGCCGCAGGCGCTGCCGAGCGCGATGCGGGTCGCGTCGACCATCAGTCGGCGGCGGGCGGGGTCCTCGGGGCGTGACATGCGCATGCATCACCTCTGGATGGCGAACTGCGGGGAGGAAAGGATGAGAAAAAGCGCGTCCTCGGTGCGCTGGCGGCCGCCGTCACCCGTGGGCATGGTGCGCAACGCGTCGATCAGCACGGTCCGCATGGCGGGGCTCATCGTCCCGCCCATCAGCAGCAGGTTCAGGCGGTCGACAAACGCGGCCGGATCGGCCACGGCAAGGGCTTTTTCGGTGCTCAGGTTGAGGCCATGGCTGCCCAGCGTGGCAAGCGGGCCGCCGAGCATCCGGCTGATGCCCGGCGTGTCGAGGTCGGCGTTGAAGGTGGCGTTGTGCAACTGGTTGACCATGTTGAGCGCCGTGTTGTCATTGAGGATCTGGAACTCCGGCGAGAACAGGCCGAGGTCGCGAATCTCGCCGGGACGCCGGTAGTTCGGCCGGTAGAAATTGAAGACCGAGGGCGCCGAGAGGGGCGCCTGGGCCAGCAGGCCGTCGGTGTTGAAGAAGCGGAAGATGCCTTCGACGCGGCCGGCACCGTTCGCCACGGCCACGCCGGGCGAGGCGAAGGCCCGCCACAACGCGGTGAAGCGCAGCAGGGGCTCGCGCAACTTGCCGTAGTTCGGCCCGGCCGCCACCGCTGGGTCGCGTGCTTCCACGTCGAGAAGAACGGCGCGCACCACCGCCGCGAGATCACCGCGCTTGCCCTGCCCGTTGTCGGCGAATACGGCGGCGACCCGGCCGACATAGGCCGGCGACGGGTTGCTGGTCACCAGCCGCTGGATCAGGTGCCGCGCCAGGAAGGGCCCGACGTTCGGGTGGTTGGCCAGGTTGTCGATGGCGCTGTCAAGGTCGGCCGTCGCGGAGCGGCCCGAGGCCAGCACCTGCCCGAGCAGCAGGGTCTTGCTGCCGGTGTCGTGGAAGGCTTCCATCGGTTTCATGGCATCGATGTAGCCCGGGATGCCGGCGTCGTTGCTGTTGAATCTCCAACGCGTGGCATTGGCGAAGTTCCAGCCGGTGAAGACCCGCGCGAACGCCGTGATCTCGTCGTTGCCATAGGTGGGTCGTGGCGCGCCGAGGGCGTCCGTTTTCACCGTGCCATCGGGGTTCAGTTCCGAGAGACCGATCGAGAAGAGCTGCATGACCTCGCGGGCGAAGTTCTCGTCGGGTTCGGTGTTCTTGGCAGGGTCGGCCTTCTCGTTCTGCAGCATGCCGAGGTAGCGCCCCATCGCGGGGTGCAGGCTCACATCACGGAGCAGCGTGCGGAAGTCGCCGAAGGCGTTGACCACCAGCGTGTCGTAGAAATCGGCCGGTGAGTACTGGGTGTAGTTCACGTCGGCATTGAGATCGGAGACCACGAAGAACTGGCTCAATGCGAAGGCCACGCGCTGGCGCAACTGGTCGGGCGCGGTGATCGCGGTGCGCCACCAGACATCGCGCCGGGCGTAGCGGCAGAGGGTCGAGAGCACGCAGGAGGATTCCGGCGTCGGCCCGAGGTTGTACAGGGGAAGCAGGGCCTTGTAATGCGCGTCCAGGGCATCGAGATGCAGGGTGGCCGGTGTAGCGATCTGTTCATCGATCCACGCGCTCGTGCCGATCGACGCTACCCGTTCGATGTCCGACCAGCGGGCCCCGAAACTCGCCTGCGTGAGCAGGCGCGAGGCGTCTGCCGGGGTGGTCGTGGCCGTGGTGCCGGTCTCCTCGATCGATTGGTGCATCGATTGCCGTGCGGGCAACGTGGCCGCGACGGCCGTCCAACACGCGAGGCAAGCCCAGGCGGCCACGCCCCAACCAAGGCTGCGGGGCGCGCGGCGAGAGGCGTTCGGAGGCGAGGGCATGGCATGGCCTGTGGATCGTCGGCCGGAAGTGGCCGCCTCCAATAACGCGGCGCCGGGAGGGCCGGTTGACATGGCTCGATGCCCGGTCGTTCCGCAGGGTGCCGCGGCGAGTCGAGCCCCGCGTCCGTCACGGTCGGAATCCCGGAAGGTGCTGCAGCGACGGTGGTGAGCGCCATCGCTCACCGTGGCGTGGTCGTGGAGGGCGATGTCACGCCCGATGGGCACCGGCGAAGCACTCGCCAAAAAAAGGGCCTGCGATTGCTCGCAGGCCCTCTGATTATCTGGTGGCCAGGGAGGGAATCGAACCCCCGACACGGGGATTTTCAATCCCCTGCTCTACCAACTGAGCTACCTAGCCGTCTTGCGCCGGATGGCGAAGGCCGCGAAGCATAGCAACCAGGCCCGGACGGGGGCAAGCCTTGCCGCCACCTGAAGCCCGGGCCGCAGGGCTGGAACGGACCCTCCGGTCCGTGGTCGCATGGGTCAGCACCCGCGAGGAGATCGACATGAACCGTCCCCCGTCCATCCGCCCATCCGCCCTGATGCTGCTGGCTGCGGGGCTCGTTGCCTGTGCCACGCCCGGCCCCGCCGAGCGGCAGGCCGCGGCGCTCGCCCGCTACGCGGCGGCGGCGGGCGAACCCGTCGGCAGCTTCCGCTTCTTCCGGGCCAGCGGTTTCACCGTGCTTGGTGACGAGGTGCTTGCGGTCTGGACCGGGCCGTCGGAGGCCTGGCTGCTGCGCGTGGACGCCCCGTGTCGCGAATTGTCCTGGCAGCCCGCGATCGGCCTGACCTCGAGCCTCGGCCGGGTGTCGGTCCGCTTCGACGAGGTTTTGGCCGGTCGAGACCGGTGCCGGATCCGGGAGATCCGTCCGGTCGACGGGAAGGCCCTGCGGGAGGCGGAGCGCGCCGCCCGCGGCGCGGTCCAGCCGGTGGAGAGGGCGCCCGACCCGGAGTCGCGTCAGCCCTCCGGCGGCACGTAGCCGGCCGGCTTCTCGGCGCCGCCGCCGAAGAGGAACTTCTCCATCTCGCCTTCGAGGAAGGCCCGGTGCTTCGGGTCCATCGGCGACAGGCGGTTCTCGTTGATCAGCATGGTCTGGTGGGCGAGCCACTCCTTCCACGCCGGTTCGCCGATCGACTGGAACACCCGCTTCCCGAGCGGGCCGGGCCAAGGGGCGAAGGTCAGGGCAGGGGCTTCGACGCCGTGCTTGGCGCAGATCACGGTGCGGATCATGGCAGGGACTCCAGCAGGGTTCGGATGGGGCGGGGAAGGCCGATCGCGTTGAACTCGTCCGGCAGTGTCCAACGACAGGACGCCTCGAGCGCCGGCGTCGCGTCCGTCGGGGGATGCAGGTGGGGCTTCGCGGCAAGGCGGTAGTGGCTGAACGCATGGACGAAGGCGGGCAGGGGCGTCCCCGGCCCTGCGCCGAGCCGGCGCCGCAGGGCCTCGAACGAGGCCTCGTCCGCGGCCTCGGGCAGGCTCCAGAGGCCCTGCCAGACGCCCTTGGCCTCGCGCCGCTGCAGCATCACCGCGCCGCGTTCGTCGCGGAGCACCAGCAGGATCGCGTGTCGCGTCGGCGTGGCGCGCGCCGGCTTGCGGGCCGGGATCGCCTCGACGTCTCCGTCGCGTCGCGCGGCGCACGCGTCCGCGAACGGACACTCCGTGCAGCGTGGACGGCGTGGCGTGCAGAGCGTGGCACCGAGGTCCATCAGGGCCTGCGTGTAGTCGGGCATCCGCGCACCGTCCGGCGGCAAGCGTGCCTCGGCCTCCGCCCACAGGCGGCGTTCCACGGCGGGACGTCCGGGCCATTCGCGTTCACCGACCAGTCGCGACAGGACGCGCTTCACGTTGCCGTCGAGGATGGCCTGCCGCTGGCCGTGGGCCTGCGCGAGGATCGCGGCGGCGGTGCTGCGTCCGATGCCGGGCAGGGCCGCCAGCGCCTCCAGCGAGTCGGGCAGCCGCCTGCCGTGCAGGGCGACGCATTCGCGCGCCGCGCGATGCAGGTGGCGCGCGCGGCTGTAGTAGCCGAGCCCCGACCACAGGGCCAGCACCTCGTCCTCGTCCGCTGCGGCCAGCACCTCGAGGTCCGGGAAGCGTTGCAGGAAGCGGTCGAAGTAGCCGATGACGGTCTGCACCTGCGTCTGCTGCAGCATGATCTCGCTCAGCCACACGCGGTAGGGCGTGCGCGGGTGCTGCCAGGGCAGGTCGTGCCGGCCGTGCACGTCGAACCACGCGAGCAGGCGCGCCGCGAAGTCGCTCATCGCCGGTCGGACCCTGCCGCTGCCGTGGCGGCGTCGGTCGCTGGCTCGACCGTGGTGATCTCGAGGCCCTCGATCCGCACCCCATCGAGGTCGAGCGCGTCGGCGCGCACGGTGCCCGCCATGGGCGGCAGCGCCGTTGCACCGCCCTTGCCGTCCCACCAGTCCCGAAGCGCATCGGGACGGCCCTCGACCTCGGCGCGACCGCCATCGGTCGACAGCCGGAGTCGCGTCGTCGCGCGGAACGGATCGTCCCCTTGCTGCGTCAACGAGAACGCGATGGGCGATTCCGGCGTGAACGGGGCCGGGAGGGCCGGCAGCCGGTCGGGCCAGCGGGCGAGGCGCCCTTCGAGCGCGGCCGTCCATCCCGCCGCCAGATCGATGCTGCCGCGTACCTCGAGCAGGTCCGGGTCGGTTGGTTCGCCCGCCCGGAGGTCGAGGTCCTGCAGCGCGGGTCGCGAGGTGTCGCCGCCGAGCGTCGCGTCGAGGGCGGTGACGAGTTCGATGCCGTCGTCGAGGGGACCCTCCGCCAGCGAGCGGAGACGCGCTTGGGCGGTCGCGACGACGTGCCCGCCCGGCGCCAGCCCGCGCAGGTCGAGGGTGCCCCGGTCGACCTGCCAACCGGCCTGCCGCCACGAGGCGTCGGCCACGGTCAGGCGGTCGAGGCGGGGCCACGGCGACGGGGGCGTCGGGGGCAGTGCGTCCC
>JAJTHD010000034.1 GCA_021297925.1 Lysobacteraceae bacterium | reverse complement strand
CGGAGGTGGGGTCGCGCGGACGGGGCTCAAGGCCCGATCGGGAGACGTAGTCTTGCAGTGCAACAGTCATCCGTGAAATCGATTGATTGCATCACTGCGATAGATATGATGAATTAAAGCACCTTGAGGCCCCGCCAACGTCGATGAACCTCCGCGACCTTCGCTACCTCATCGCCCTCGCCGACCACCGGCATTTCGGCCGCGCGGCCGCGGCCAGCCACGTCAGCCAGCCGACACTGTCGACGCAGATCCGCAAGCTCGAGGATGAATTGGGCGTCCCGCTGGTCGAGCGGGCCCCCCGCAGGGTCATGCTGACCGAGGCCGGGGAAGACATCGTCCAGCGGGCCCGCCGCGTGCTGGCGGACATCGAGCAGATGCGCGAGACCGCCCGCCAGTCCCGCGACGCGGAAGCGGGCACGCTGCGGCTCGGGCTTTTCCCCACGCTGGGCCCCTACCTGCTCCCCCATGTCGTGGGCCCGCTGCGTGCCCGATTCCCCCGCCTCGAACTGCTGCTGGTCGAGGAAAAGACCGAAGTCCTGCTCGCGCGGCTCCGCGACGGCAAGGTCGATGCCGCCGTGCTTGCGCTGCCCGTCGATACCGAAGCACTCGAGCACACGCCCCTGTTCGAGGAACCGTTCGTGCTGGCGGTGCCGGCGGACCATGCCCTGGCGAGGCGCCGCGGCCCGCTGCCGCTGGATGCCCTGCACGACGCGCACCTGCTGCTGCTGGAGGAGGGGCATTGCCTCCGCGCGCAGGCCCTCGACGTCTGCCATCTCGCGGGAGCGACCGAGAAGGCCGGGTTCCGCGCGACCTCGCTGGAGACGCTGCGACAGATGGTGGCGGCGGGCGTCGGCATCACGCTGCTCCCGGTGCTGGCCGTGCGTCCGCCGGTCGCGCCGCTGGCGACCCTCAAGCTGCTGCCGTTCGCGACGCCCGCGCCGCGCCGCGCCATCGCCCTGTTCTGGCGGAAAAGCTCGGCGCGCGCGCCCATGCTCGAGGCCCTCGCCGGGGTGCTGCGCGATCTTCCCTCCGCCCTGCTGCAGGCCCGTCCATGAGCGGCGCGACCCGGGTCTTCGCCGGACTGATCCTCGTCGGCGCGATCGGCGGCTGGTGGATGAACCGCTCTCCCGCGGCGCCCGTGGCGCTCGGGGTGGATGGCCGACCCGCGACCTGCATCGCGCCCGCGGGCACGGTGCAGCCGACGCCGCGCCACGTGCGCGTCCCGTCGGGCGTGTCGCCCTTCCAGATTGCAAGCGCCACGGTGACGCCACGGGCCGGCCTGCTGATCGAGGCCCGCGTGCTGTCGACCCAGCGCTACCAGTCGGGTCGCGAGGCCACGTGGTCGCCCCTCGACCTCGCCCTCGGCTGGGACCGCATGGCCGACCCCGCGGTCTACGGGCCCCTCGGCATCTCGCAGTCCGGCCGCTGGTTCCACTACCGCTGGGGCCCGGAGGGGCCGCCGATCCCGCTGGACGAGATCGTGGCCAGCGCCAGCAACATGCACATGATCCCCGCCGACGAGGCGGTGGCGGCAAGGCTGCTGGCATTGTCGCCCGGACAGCGCGTCCGGCTCCGCGGCTGGCTGGTCGACCTCTCGACCCCGGACGGCTACCGCTGGTCCACCTCGCTGCGTTTCGACGACAGCGGTAACGGGGCTTGCGAGATCGTCTACGTCTGCTCGGTGGAGGTCGCGCCCTGACCGGCGGGTCGGCGCAGGCCGGCGAGGAAGATGCCGACGAGCGTCATCGCGACCCCCAGCCACTCGTGCCCGGCGGTCGGTCGCCCGAACACCAGCACGTCGAACAGAAAGGCCAGCAATGGCTGCAACAGCAGCAGCAGGCCCACCGAGGCCACACGCAGGCGCGGCAGCGCGCGGCCGATCAGCACCCAGCCCAGGCATTGACCGATCAGTCCAAGGGCCAGCAACGCGGCCAGCGAGCGGAGGTCGGGGATCGCGAACGAGACCCCCTCGGCGGCAGCGGCGAGCGCCAGCATCACCGCGCATTGCAGGGTCGAGACCACGAGCACCGGCTCGGCCGCCGGCGGGTCCGCCTCGCGCTGGGCGCGCTTGAGCCCCAGGTTGTAGGCGGCGTACGCGATGCCGGTCGCCAGCCCCAGCCACACGCCACCGCGGCTTTGGGCACTCAAGGCCGACCAGCCGTCGCCGAGGATCAGCACGAGGCCGGCGAAGGCCAGCATCACCCCGGCGAAAAAGCGCGGGTGCAGCCGCTCGCCGAAGAACAGGACCCCGGCGGCGACCATGAAGAACACTTGCGTATTCGCCAGCAGGGTCGCAAGGCCCGGCCCGACCGCGTGGATGCTCCGGTGCCACAGCCAGAGGTCGGCGGCGAACGCGGCCGCGGGCCACAGGCAGAACACCCATGCCCGGGCCGACAACGCGCGCCATCGACCGAGGAGGACGAGGACCACGCCGAGCATCGCGCCGCCGAACAGCATGCGGTACATGCCGGCCACGGTCGGCGGGACGTCGGCGAGGCGGACGAGGACCCCGGTCAGGCTGATCAGGCTGGCGCCAGCGGCCATTGCCAGCAGCGCGCGTCGGTCGGTCGACATGGGGCCTCCGTTCAATGCCGAACCACGATGCGGCGGATGGGAGCGGCAAGCACTCGGCAACAGCCGGCATGGCCAACACTTGGACTGTAGCGCAGACAGACCTCCGCTTGACGAACTGTGACAGTCGCAAGCAGGCCAAAGCGCGAACATCCTAGGACACCTCGACCAGGAGCCCCGCGATGCTTTCGACGTCCGCCCCCATCCGCCAGGCCGCCCTCGCCGCCGTCCTCGCGCTCGCCGCCCTCGCCAGCGGCACCGCCCGAGCCGACGGCGAGGACCGCAGCGTCCGGATCATCAACGAGACCAGCCACACGATCACCCACTTCTACGGCTCGAACGTGGGCACCGACCAGTGGGAAGAGGACATCCTGGGCAAAGAGGTGCTGCCGCCCGGCAAGTCCGTGATGATCAACTTCGATGACGGCACCGGCTACTGCAAGTTCGACTTCAAGGCCAAGTTCGACGATGGCGACGAGGTCATCAAGAACAATATCGACGTCTGCCAGATCTCGAGCTTCCGCTTCACCGAGTAAGGCCCGAGCCCCCTCGCGGGGGCGACCGTTCTCTGGGCGGGGTAGACTTCGCGGTCTGCCTCGCCTCCATTTCCAGACGCCATGAGCGAACCGTCCACCGCGGCCGAGGCCACCCCGGCCCGCACCGACTTCATCCGCAACATCGTCCGCGAGGACCTCGCCAGCGGGAAGCACGGCCACATCAACACCCGCTTCCCGCCGGAGCCGAACGGCTACCTGCACCTTGGGCATTCGAAGAGCATCTGCCTGAACTTCGGCATCGCCGCCGAATTCGGCGGCCACTGCAACCTTCGCTTCGACGACACCAACCCCGAGAAGGAAGACCTCGAGTACGTCGAGGCCATCAAGGCCGACGTGCGCTGGCTCGGCTTCGAGTGGCACGAGCTACGCCACGCGTCCGACTACTTCGAGGTGCTCTACCTCGCCGCCGAGCAGTTGATCCGCGACGGCCACGCCTTCGTCTGCGATCTCTCCGCCGAGGAAGTGCGCCAGTACCGCGGCAGTCTCACCGAGCCGGGCCGTGAATCGCCCTTCCGCAACCGCAGCGTCGAGGAGAACCTCGACCTGTTCCGGCGCATGCGCGCCGGCGAGTTCGCCGACGGCGCGCGCACCCTGCGCGCGAAGATCGACATGGCCTCGGGCAACATCAACCTGCGCGATCCGGCCCTGTACCGCATCAAGAAGGTCAGCCACCAGGCCACCGGAGACGCGTGGTGCATCTACCCGATGTATGACTACGCGCATGCGCTGTCGGACGCCATCGAGGGCATCACCCACTCACTGTGCACGCTCGAGTTCGAAGACCACCGCCCGCTGTACGACTGGGCCGTGGACCACGTGCGCCTGCACGAGCGCCCCGAGCTGCTCAAGCCACTGACGGACAAGGGCGTGCCGAACGAAGCCGCCAAGCCGCGGCAGATCGAGTTCTCGCGCCTCAACATCAACTACACGGTGATGAGCAAGCGCAAGCTGCTGGCGCTCGTCAACGAGAAGCTGGTCGCCGGCTGGGACGACCCGCGCATGCCCACGCTGCAGGGCATCCGCCGACGCGGCGTGCCGCCCGAAGCCCTGCACCTGCTGGCCGAGCGCGTCGGCATCTCGAAGCAGAACTCGGTCATCGACTTCTCGGTGTTCGAGGGCTGCATCCGCGACGTGCTCGATGCCAAGGCCGAGCGCCGCATGGCAGTGATCGACCCGCTGAAAGTGACGATCACCAACCTGCCCGACGGCCACCGCGAGACCCTGCGCTTCGCCAACCACCCGAAGGACGAATCGAAGGGCCAGCGCGAGGTGCCGTTCTCGAACGCTCTGTGGATCGAGCGCGAGGACTTCATGGAAACGCCGGTGAAGGGCTTCCACCGCCTCGTGCCCGGCGGCGAAGTGCGCCTGCGCGGCGCCGGCATCCTCAAGTGCGATGACGTCATCAAGGACGGCGAGACCGTCGTCGAACTGCGCTGCACGCTCGACCCGGAGAGCCGCCCCGGCATGGAGGGCGCCAATCGCAAGGTCAAAGGCACCATCCACTGGGTGTGCGCGAACGCCGGCGTCGCCGCGGAAGTGCGCCTCTACGACCGCCTGTTCTCGGTCGAGGACCCGGACAACGACGAGGGTGGCAAGACCTACCGTGACTACCTCAATGCGGACTCGATCCGCGTGGTGAGGGGCTATGTCGAACCCGCCGCCGCGGCGCTCGCCAACGAGACCGCCGTGCAGTTCGAGCGCCTCGGTTACTTCGCCGCCGAGCGCTACGACCACGCGCCGGCCAAGCCGGTGTTCAATCGCACCGTGACCCTGCGCGACAGCTGGGCCGGCAAGCCGGCTTGAGCCCGCCCTCGAACGACCTCCCCTTGCCCGACCGGAGTCCGCCATGCCCCCCGCCTACCGCGCGCCGTCGATGCCGAACGCCTCGACCTTCCGCACCGTCGTGCTGGCCCTGCTGATCGCCCTGCCGCTGGCGGGTTGCGCGATGGGAAGTTCCGGCGGCTCCCCGGAAGGGGCTCGCGGGTCGATCGACACCGGCACCGCGCCCCCGCCGCCGGACATGGCGACGCCTGCGGCGGACGCGAGCGGCCGGCCGCTGGTCGGGCAACCCGCCGTCGCCGCGCTGCCAGGCGCCGCGCCAGGGCCGGTCGACGACTCCTGTACCACCGATGCCGACTGCGCGGTGAAGAACGTGGGCAACTGCTGCGGCTACTACCCCGCCTGCGTGAACAAGAACAGCCCGACCTTCCCCGAACAGGTGAAGGCCGAGTGCGCGAAGAACGACATGCAGTCCGTCTGCGGCTTCCGCGACATCGCCAGCTGCCAGTGCGTCGACGGCCGTTGCAGCGCGCTCGATGCCGGCGAAGGGCCGGTACGTTGATGCTCTACGCGCAGGTGCACCTCACCCTGCCGCCGTGGGTGCACGAGGCCGTCGATGCCTCCGCCGACTACGTCGACGACGATGCCAAGATGGCGTTGGCCATCCGCCTGTCCGCGCTGAACGTCGAACACGCCAGCGGCGGCCCCTTTGGCGCCGCGGTGTTTTCGCCGGAAGGCCGGTTGATCGGCGTCGGCGTCAATCGCGTGGTCCCGCACAGCACCTCCATCGCGCACGCCGAGATGATGGCTTTCGCCACCAGCCAGCAGCGCGTGCAGCAGTTCCGATTGAACGCGGAGCGGGGGCCGATCACGCTGGCGACGTCCTCGCAGCCCTGTTGCATGTGCTACGGCGCAAGCGTCTGGGCGGGCATCGACCGCCTGCTGATCGGCGCCCGCGCCGAGGACGTCGAATCACTGGCGGGCTTCGACGAAGGCCCGTTGCCCGCGGACTGGCGCGGCGAGCTGCAGAAGCGCGGCATCACCGTCGTCACCGACCTGCGCCGCGACGAGGCCCGCGCCGTGCTGGCCGAGTACGGGCGATCCGGCAAGGTCTACTGACGCGATGAGCATCCTGAAGCCCGAGCTGGCCCTGCTTGCTTACTGCCGGCCCGGCTTCGAGCCGGAACTCGCCGCCGAGCTCACCGCGCGGGCCAGTGAACGCGACCATTGGGGCCACGCCGCGACCGAACGCAACAGCGGCGTGGTCCGTTACATCTGCGCCAGCGCGGCCCTGCTCGAACGCCAGCTCGCCTTCGACGACCTGATCTTCGCGCGGCAGAAGCTGCTGGGGCTGGCGCGGCTCGACGGCCTCGATCCCACCGACCGCATCACGCCGCTGCTGGCCGCGCTCGAGGGCGTGCGCGAGCCCGTCGCCGCAGCGTCCGGCGGCGCCCTGCGCTTCGGCGACCTCGTGGTCGAACACAGTGACAGCGACGAGGGCCGCGAACTGGCCGGCCTCGCCCGCGGCTTCGGCAACGCGCTGCGCCCGGCCCTGCGCAAGCCGGGCTGGCTCACCGACAAGCCGGATGCGCGCAAGCCGCGCCTGCACGTGCTGGTGCATTCCGGCACGCGGATGGAACTGGCGCTCTCGCGCGTCGAGGACAGCAGCCCGTG
>JAJTHD010000148.1 GCA_021297925.1 Lysobacteraceae bacterium | reverse complement strand
GTGGCCCTCATTGGCATTGGCGTGGCCGAGCACAGCGGCCTCATCGGTGCCTGCCTGCGCATCGTCGTGCTGAACGCGCCGCGCTTCCTGTTGACGCCCATCGTGGTGTTCGCCGGCGTGATGTCGAACATGGCCAGCGAGATCGGCTACGTGCTGCTGGTGCCGTTGGCCGGCCTGCTCTACATCGCCGCGGGACGCCACCCCATCCTCGGCATCGCCGCGGCCTTCGCCGGCGTGTCCGGTGGCTACTCGGCCAACCTGCTGCTGGGCACCATCGATCCGCTGCTGTCGGGACTGTCGGAGGAGGCCGCGCGCATCGTCGATCCGAGCTACACCGTGAGCGCGGCGGCCAACATGTACTTCATGCAGGCGTCGACGCCGCTGATCACCCTGCTGGGCTGGTGGGTCACCGAGAAGATCGTGGCGCGCCGCTTCCCCGATGGCAGCTACGGCAAGGGCGACGAGAAAATCGAAGCGATCACCGCGGCGGAGAAGCGCGGCCTGCTGTTCGCTGGCATCGCCACGGTGGTGCTGGCCGCGCTGCTGCTGCTGGCCACGGTGCCTGCCAACGGCGTGCTGCGCATCGCCGGCGAGACCGACACCTTGAAGGCGCTGGCACCCTTCCTGAGCGCCATCGTCGCGCTGATCTTCGTGGCCGGCGCGGTCATCGGCATCGCCTACGGCGTCGGCGCGGGCACCATCAAGAGCGATACCGACGTGGTCAACGGCATGAGCAAGTCCATGCAGACGCTGGGCTCTTACTTGGTGCTGGTGTTCTTCGCCGCGCAGTTCGTGGCCCTGTTCAACTGGACCAATCTCGGCCTGATCTTCGCGGTCGAAGGCGCGGAGCTGCTCAAGGCCCTCGGCCTGCCGAAGATCCCGCTGCTGCTCGGGTTCATCCTGCTCACCGCCACCGTGAACCTGGCGATGGGCTCGGCGTCGGCGAAGTGGGCGCTGATGGCCCCGGTCTTCGTGCCGATGTTCATGCTGCTCGGCTACTCGCCCGAGGTCACGCAGACCGCCTACCGCGTCGGCGACTCGGTGACCAACATCATCAGCCCGATGATGAGCTACTTCGCCATCGTCATCGCCTTCCTGCAGCGCTACGAGCCCAAGGCCGGCATCGGCACCGTGGTGGCGACGATGATCCCCTACTCGATCACGTTCTTCATCGGCTGGTCGGCCCTGTTCGCGCTGTGGATCTTCATGGGTTGGCCGCTGGGCCCGGGCGCGCTCCTGACGTACACGCCCGCCGGTTGAGTGGATCGGCAGCCTGCGCATGCCACGTTGGCGTCCACCGCAGGGACCCTCGACCGCGCTGATCACGCGCGAGGGCTTCGAGCGCCTGAAGGCCGAGTTGGACGAGCTGTGGCGCGTCCGCCGGCCCGAGGTGGTCAAGGCGCTGGCCGCCGCCGCCGCCGAGGGCGACCGTTCGGAGAACGCCGAGTACACCTACCGCAAGAAGCAGCTTGGCGAGATCGACCGCCGCGTGCGCTACCTGTCGAAGCGGATCGAGGGGTTGAAGGTCGTCGATGGACGACCGGCGGACCCGCGGGCGGTGTTCTTCGGCGCTTGGCTCACCGTGGAGCGCGAGGACACCGGCGCGGAGAGCACCTACCGCATCGTCGGCCCCGACGAGATCGACGCGGCCAAGGGCTGGATCAGCATCGATTCCCCGCTGGCACGCGCCGCGCTGAAGAAACGCGTCGACGACGAATTCGAAGCCCCGTTGCCGGCCGGCCCGACCCGCTTCATCGTCGTCGACGTGCGCTACGACCCCTGAGGGGCGCGCCCGGTCAGTACACCTCGCGGGTGTGGATGGTCCGGCGGTCCCCTTGGTACACGCCGAAACCCACCCGCGCCGTCGGCGGCGCGGGGCCCGCGCCCGTCCAGTTGAACTGCAGCCACGACGGCAACGGCGGCGTCAGGTCCAGCACGCCCACGTTGCCTGCCCCGGGTGCGCGCAGCCACGGGGTCCAGTTGCCGCCCACCGCCATCGGCGCATAGCGCCGCCCCACTGGTCCCGGGATGCCGCAGCCCAGTCCGCTCGCGCCCGGCGAACCGCTGTCCTGCACGCAGGTCGCGGTGGGCACCAGCGCATCCGCCGCCACTGGATCGGTCAACGCCAACGGCGCCAGCACCGTGCAGCCATCGTCCGCATTCAGCACGAACG
This sequence comes from Lysobacteraceae bacterium, assembly GCA_021297925.1. Taxonomy (GTDB): domain Bacteria; phylum Pseudomonadota; class Gammaproteobacteria; order Xanthomonadales; family Xanthomonadaceae; genus Silanimonas. The sequence continues at coordinate 7,898 of JAJTHD010000148.1, read as the reverse complement.
CGCTGCCGTCGAAGAACTCCGCGCGCATCGGCACCTGCAGGTCGATCAACTCCGGGCCGAAGGCGTTGTCCGCCACCACCCGCCCCCAGCGCTGCTGCTGGGGCAGGCCCGGCACCGCCGCGACCGGCACCACGAGCGGATCGCAGACGCCGTCGGCATCGGGGTCATGGCAGGCACCGTCGCTGTCGGTCAGGTCGATGGCCGGGACACGGAACTCGAAGGACGGCTCGAAGGGCGGGATCGGCGCGGCGGGTCTCGTATAGGTGAAGCGATCGCCGATGGGCGTCACGTCGATACGCCCCTCGCCATCGAAGCCGCCATCGGCCGGGGCCGAGGTGTTGCGGTCGACGGCCGCGGTGCCGCCGTCGGTCGTGCGGGACAGCGTGGCCGTCGTGGCCGCCGTGTTTACGGCCTGCCGGTTCGCAAGGCTGCCGGGCAGCCGCCAGAAGGCGCCGGCCGCGCCAGCGCCCACCACCTGAACGTAGTTGCGCGTGACGGCACCTTGGGCATTCAGGCCCGACACCGTCAGGATCGGGCGCTGGTCGTAGCCGAACTCCTGCCCGACATACGTGAAACCGCTTGAGGCACCCGGGCACGCCGCCCGAAGGGTCGGCACGTTTGGGCTTACCGCGAGGCGGGCCGCGGCGAAACGGCCGACCGGCCCGGTGTCGTCGCCGACGACATCGCCATCGACGCCGCCGTTGTCGACGAAATCCAGATAGGGCGAGGCCGACAAGCGCGGCCGGAGGCGGATGACGCCGACCTCGTCCCAGCGCAGCGATCCGCTCGATGCCCCGTTGGCGAAGGCGGCGTATCCGGAAACGACGACCGGGTCCGGGCTGATGCCGCCCGCCGGCGAGAGCAGCACCTCGTCGAATCGCACGCCCTCCGGCGAGCTTTCGCGTCCGAAGTTCAGCGTTGCGGCGCCCGACGCGTTCAGGGCGGTGACCGTCCCCGAGAAGGGCGTGCCGGCAGCGAGGAACACCAGGCGCGTCGCGTCCGTGGCTGTCGCCGTGGCGCTGTGCGGCGGGTCGAGCACCAGCTGGAACCGTGCAGGCCGCGCGACGAACGGGTCGTCACCCGCGAGGACCAGGCCCGCGTCGCCGTTCGCGGACGTTCCCGAGTACCGGGCGTTCAGACGCACCCGCCCGGCGTCCGGGTAGCGCAGCGTGACGTTCGCCTCGCCCTGCGCATCAAACGGAAGATCGAGCGATGTCCCCGGCGAGGCCGTTCCCAGCGGCGTGCCGTTGAGGCTCACCGACCGGGTGCCGGTGGCAGGATCGTCGTACGTCGACCAGAAGCCGATGCTTCGGGTCACCCCGGCGAAGAGCGGCACGCAGGCACCGCCGCCATCCCTCCGCACCGCCCGGATACGGCCTGTCACGACGGTATCGCTGACGTGGTCGGGAACCTCGACGGCCAAGCCGGCGTCCGTGGTGCTGATGTCGCAGGCCGAGGTGGCGTCGATGGCGCCCGCCCCGTTGCTGCAACTCGGCAGCAGCGACGGCGTCGGCGTCACGCTGCCGATGCCGAGCCGCACCGTTTCGGGATTCGGCGGCCCGTCCGTGGTCGGCACCAGAATCGACACGGTCGTGCTGGTCTGCCCGACCGGGATGCTGAAGGGCACGCTGTTGCCCCCGGCGATGAGCGTGCCGCTCGCGCCCGCGCTCGACAGCGACGCACAGTCGGCGCTCGCGCAGGCGCGGATGGTCACCGCCTCCGCCGCGCAGGACACGGCACTGCCATCGTGTTCGATCCGATAGCGCGACAGCGGCGTCGTGCAGGTCCGGCCGATGGTCATGTCGCGCTGCACATCGACTTGCGTGAGCTCGTCGTTGTAGAGCTTGACCTCATCGATGAGGCCGCGGAACGCCCGATCGGCGATCAGGCCGCAACCGCCACCGGTGGCCACGTCGCCGCCGATGGAAAAGTCGCAACCGCTGGGCGTGAGGGTTCCTTCCCAGCTGTTCGTGGCGGTGTCGAGGACGCCGTTGATGTAGATGCGCTGACGGGCGCTGCCGGCGACGGAACGGAAGGTGATTGCGACATGGGTCCACTGGTTCAGGGCGATCTGCGCGTTCGACGTGAGTGAGCGCACGCCACCGCCCCACCACCAGAACAGGCGCTGGTTCGCGTCCAGGTGGAACTCGTAGTTCTGGTCATTGGAGAGCACCGAGTAGAGTCCGCCGGCGCCCGGTGCGGCGGTGGGATAGATCCACACCGACGCCGAGAACTCCTGCGCGTAGTCGAACAGGGCATTCGCGGGAACCTGAAGCACGGCGCGGCCGTCGAACTCCGCGGCATTGCAAAAGCTGCCGCTGACCGCAGTGAACTGCGAGGCGATCGTCGGGTTGGGCGCCGCAAGGTTCGTGCTCGTCGGGGCCGTGATGGTGCGGCGGAAGCCGTTGAGGCCGGTACCGCCACTGTCGATCACCTCGCCAGCGCTGCCGGTCAGGCTGCCGGCCAAGCCGTCGAGGCGGTAGTGCGTGTTCGCCGGGGCCAAGGCCGGGCGAAGCGCCACCAGACCGGTGCGGCCGGCCGCCGCCGCCAGCCCCGAGGACGATGCCGTCGCGCTGCGCGTGCCCGTGGCCCCCGTCGTCATGCGGGACTCCAGCATCATCGACAAAGCGACGCCCGAGGCCTGCGGGCGCAGCACGACCGACGCGACGTCGACGGTCTCCGCCATGCCCGCGGGCGGCAGCCAATCCTCGGTGGCACCCGGCATCGTGAAGGCACCGACCAGTTGCGCCCCTCGGACGGTCGTCGTCAACGATGGGGCGGCATGGACGAATCCGGTGGCCGTCCCCTCGAAGGCCGAGGCGTCGATGGGCGTCGTGGTGTCGACCCCCATGAAGGCCACGATGCCGCCCGCCGAACCGCCATGGGCGGCCGCGAAATCAAACGAGTAACTGGCCACCGACGCGTCGCCCGCGGGCACCACCCGGGCCAGCACGGCGAGGCGCGCGGCCCCGGTCGCCTGGTCCGAGAGCACGGTCCAACCGCTGGGCGTGGTGAATGCCGGGGGCGTGGTGGCCGGCGCCAGCGGCACGACGCTGATCGCGGCCACGAGCACGTCGCCGGTGCTGGTGCCGGCCGGCTTCGGCAGCAGCAACTCCCCGCTCGAAGCACCGCCCTGCGTGCTGGCGCGGACCGAGATCTGTCCCGAAACGAGCGCCGGCCCCATGGCGAGGACGAGCAGCAGCAAGAGACGAAGCCCCGGGTTCATTGCGTCACCGTGGCGCGGACCGAACGGGAGACCAGCGTGCTGTCCGCGAAGCTCCCGCTCGCGGCGCGGGCCGTCAGCCGGTAGATGGTGTAGGTCGTTGGCGCCTCGTCGGCGGCGAAGGCCGTGCATTCCAACGTGACGTCGAATCCCTCGAGGGTGAGCGAGGCAGGCACCGCGGCGCAGCCGCCCGCCAGGGCGCGGGCGATGGCGACTTCGAGACCCGAATCGGCCGCCGCCAGCGCGCGACTGCCCTCGAGCGCCAGAACCGTGCTGCGGCTGCGGACGCTCAGCGACAGCACGGCCGCGAGCACGATGAGCAGCGCGAGCGCGATCACGAAGATCGCCGCGACGAGGCTGAAACCCTGCTGGTGGGAGGCGTTCATGGCTGGTTCGGCACGTGGACGGACTTGAGCAGGCTCAGGGTCTCGCCGTCCCGGGTGAGCCCGATCTGCAGCGTGGCGAGGCCTTGGCGGCTCGCGTCGCCGGCGGTGTAGCGGAACACGCAGAGGCCGACGCCCTCCGCCATCACGCCGGCGCCACCCGGCGGCGGCACCTGCTGGACGGCCGTCGGCGCGTAGCCGGCATGCCGGTACAGCACGCCGTCCGCACCGCAGCGGTACTGCACCGCCTCGGTGACGACGTACACGCGCTGCGCGGGCGACCGGAACGGAAAGCGGAAGCCGGGATCGAGCACCACGCGGCTCGTCGTGCTGCCCGCCCCCACCGTGGCGCGGTTGTCGCCGGCCCAGGCATTGGCCTGCGGGCCGGTGGACGCGAGGTTGTAGACCACGGCCCACTGCCCGGCCGCCGGCGCCTCGGCCAGCGGCGCCATCATCCCGAAGCTGGTGTCGGCGACGGCGAAATCGAGCGGATCGGTGGTGTCCGGGGTGCTCGGCACCGCCGCGGCGACCGCCCGGTAGCGGCCTGCCGAGGGCGCCAGCAGCAGTTCGATGGCGCGACCGTCGGCACTGGCACGGATGCTGTTCGGCAAGGCAAGGCGAAGGTCGCGCGTCATGCGCGCCATCACCTGGTCGGCGGCGTCGGCCAGACGCACGCGGCGCTGCACGTCGGCACTGGCATCGATCGGCTGCCGGAGGATCGCGGCGGTCACGAGCGACAGGACTGCCAACAGCACGATCACGATCACCAGTTCCACGAGCGTGAAGCCACCGTTGGAAGAGCCCCGGGCGGGATGCGGGCGCGCCATCAGTACTGCGCCCTCAGGCCGGCGAGGCGCACGTCGATGCCGCCATCGGCATGGGTCACGCGGATCTCGATGCGTCGCGTGGTGGCGCCGCCCACCGTGGCCGGCGGGCCGACGGTCGCGCTGACGCGGTAGCGCGACAGGCCCGGCAACCCGTTGCCGGCGGGATCGGTGGGGGCCGCCTCGGTGGCGAGGCAGGTGAAGTCGGCGACGTCGTCCCAGAGCGCGCGGTTCGCCGTGCAGCCCTCGTCGATGCCGTCCGGGTCCGCATAGGCTTTCAGCAGCCCCTCGTCGAGGTAGCCCTCGGCGATGTAGAGCGCCTGGGTCTGCAGCACGGGCGCGGCGCTGCGCCCGCCAAGCTGCGCCACCAGGCCGATGATCGCGAGGATCGCGATCGACAGCAGGACGATCGTGACCACGATCTCCAGCAGGGTGAAACCGCGGGCGCGCTCAGCGGACAAGGCCGGTCTCCGGATCGACCACGAGGCTGCGGCCCGCGACGACCGCCGTACCCCCACCGCCCACCGGAAGGCCCTGCGCGTCGAAGACGATGGTCAGCCCCTGCGTCACCTCCACGCCGCCGCTGGCCGTCGCCTCGAAGTCCCCGCCGGCCGGGCTGGGAATCGCCACGGTGAAGGGCTGGTCGGATGGACCGCAACTGGTGTCGCTGCCGCCGGAACGGCGCCGCAGGGCGTAGCCCCCGCCACCGGCCGTGTGGATCTCGACCTCGATCTCGCACCCGCTCGCCACGGCGAGGCGCTGGGCATAGCGCAGCGCCGAGGCGGTCTGCTCGGCGAAGGCGCTGGACCGGAAGCTGCCCTCGAAGAGGCGCGGCAGGGCGACGGCGGCGATCGCACCCAGCAACACCAGGACGATGACGAGTTCGATCAGCGTGAACCCGGCATGGCCGGCTCTCGCGGCGCCTGCACGACGGACGGGAGGGATCCGGAAGTAGACGGGGGGCATGGCGACAGGCTTCCCGATCGGACGCCATAAACGCAAGGAGGCGGCAGGTCGCCCTGCCGCCCCCGGTGCGGGACGCGTCCGCCGGTGGCGGGCGCGATCAGGGCGTGCCGGCGCGGACGGCGGTGAAGGTGACGGTGCCCGGAACGCGGGCGCGGGCCAGCGTGCAGGTGGCCGTGGTGCCGTTGCCGGCGCCGATGGTCGCCGCCGTGATGGTGTAACCCGTGAGCGACGTCCCCGAGTTCTGCAGGACGCCGGCGGCGCCGGTGGCGCCCTGGCAGGTGCTGATCGCACTACACTGGTTGGTCGCAGCAGGAGTATGGTTGTTCACCGCGCACTCGGCGTAGTTGATGTTCATCGCCGAGGTGATGGCCGCGGCCGTGGCATTCCGCTGGGCGAGCAGCGCGTCCTCCTCGAGGTTCACGAAGCGAGGCACCGCGATGGCGGCGAGCACGCCGAGCAGCACGATGACGATCACGAGTTCGATCAGCGTGAAGCCGTTCTGGTTCTTCATGGGATGCTCCCTCGATCAGCAGCCGGTGATGTTGCGGGTGATGATGGGCGTACTACCGGCCGCCGCGGGCCGGACGTAGGTGACGGCACAGGTTGCGATGCCATCGATGCTGATCGCGAGGGTGGTGGCACTCGTGTTCGAGAACGCGTAGCGAGGCGAGAGATTGTCGAACAGCGCGGTCATCGCCGCCTGGGTAGCATCCGGATAGCCGAAAACCGTGTTCACGAAGCCGCCGGGGCCCGGGCCGTCGATGTCAAGGAAGCCCGTGGCGTTGTCCGACTCGCCCAAGGCGGCCGACTTGGCATAGACGATGTTCGCGCCGGAGCGGACGGAGTTGAACAACGAGTCGACGACGGCGATCCGCGCCTCGCGCTGCAGGGAAATGAACCTCGGGACCGCGAGCGCGGCGAGGATGCCGAGGACGACGATCACGATGACCAGTTCGATGAGGGTGAAGCCGGATTGACGACGCATCGGGGAAGCACCTGGGTGGAGTTGGAGGGGCGCGCCGGAGCGGGGTCGCGGCCCTCATAGCAACTGCAGCATACGCCCCCGATCCGGAAAGAAACCCCCGCGGAACGGGCAAACGTGTGAAAGCTTGTCAGGCTAGGGCATCACGGATCGCCGTGCGGCGGCCTGGAGACCAGCCGCAGGTCGCGCGCCAGGCCCGGGGTCGGGCTGTCCGCCGCGTCGAGGACGAGTTCGACCCGCCAGCGCCGCTCGCCGCCGGGGAGCCACTCGGCGCGGTAGACCAGTTCACCCCGGGCCCGGTCGAACCGCCATCGCTCGCGCAGACCGGCAGCGACGGCCTCCGCGTCGTAGGGCGGCAGCCCCGGCGCGACCGGCGAACCGCCCGACGCCCCCCACTGGCGGGGATCCTGCCCCTCCAGCGCCCTGAGGCCCTTGGGGCCCTCGCGCGCGAGCACCCGCTGCGCCTCCAGCCAGACGAGGTTGCGCAGGTTGGTCTCGGCCAGCTCGAGGGCCGTCCGTTCGCTTTCGTTGACGACGTCCACGCCGGCCCGCCCGAACATCCCGATCAGGGCGACGACCACGACGAGCGTGCCCGACCAGGCGGCCTTGCCCCACCACCGCGAGTGGGGCAGACGACGTTCCGCGGCGGCGCCGGGGCTCGCCATCGCTACTGCCGGGCCAGCTTGACGAGGTCCCACATCGGGAGCAGCACGCCGAGCGCGAGGATGAAGACGATCACGGCGACGATGAGCGTCACCGCCGGCTGCAGCAGGTCGTTGAGGTGGCGCACGTCGTAGTCGACCTCGCGCTCGTAGAAGTCGGCCACCTCGACCAGCATCTCGTCGATCTGGCCGGTCTCCTCGCCCACCGACAGCATCTGCAGGACGAGGGGAGTGAAACAGGCTTGGCCGGCGGCCGCCCGCGCGAGGCCCTCGCCGCGCTCGATCGCGCCGCGCATGCCGAGCAGTTGGCGCGCGATCGCCTCGTTGTCCACAGCCAAAGCCACGACCGACAGCGCCTGCAGCACCGGCACGCCGGATCGGGTCGCCATCGCGAACGCCCGGGCGAAGCGGGCGAGCGTGGCGCGCTGGACGATCGAGCCGATGACGGGAAGCTTCAAAAGGAATCCGTGCCAAACCAAGCGTCCTCGTGGCGTCCTGACCCAAAAGACAAACCAAACGACGCCCCCAACCGCCGAAAGCAGCAATGCCAGCCACCACGAACTGACGAAATCCGAGATGCCGATGATGATGCGCGTGGGCAGCGGCAGCTCGACCTCGAAGGCGCCATAGAGCTTCGAGAACTGCGGAATGACCTCGGACATCAGGATGAAGATCGCCAGCGCCACGAACACCAGCACGATGGCCGGGTAACGCACCGCGCTCTTGACCTGTTCGACGACCTTCTGCTCGCGTTCCAGATGCTGGTTGAGACGCAGGAAAGCCTCGTCGATGCGACCGCTCTCCTCGCCGACGCGGATGATCGCGACGAACAGCGACCCGAAGATGCGTGGATGCCGG
>JAJTHD010000144.1 GCA_021297925.1 Lysobacteraceae bacterium | reverse complement strand
CGACGAGTTGTCGACGGTGATGCCGCCCGACAGCTCCTGCTGCTGCTTCTTCGGGTCGTTGGTGGTCAGGTCCGGCGAAATGCGCTGCCAGCTCTGGCCGCGGTCGCGGGTGCGGAACAGGAACTGCGCGCCGAGGTAGAGCGTGCCCTTGTTGGTCGCCGAGAGGTGCATCGGCGAGTTCCAGTTGAAGCGCAGCTTCTCGCCGGCGTTGGCTTTCGGCTGGATGTCGCGGGCCAGGCGCGTCTCGCGGTCGAAGACGGTGATGTTGCCGCCCTGGTACTCGGCGTAGACGTAGCGCGGGTCGGCGTTGTCGGGCAGCACCCAGAAACCGTCGCCGCCGTAGATGTTGTTCCAGCGGTCGTTGGTGACGCCGCCCGGGTAGCTCGAATCACCGATCCACGAGCTGTTGTCCTGCAGGCCGCCGTACACCTGGTAGGGGTCCTGCTGGTCGACGGCGACGCGGTAGAACTGCGAGATCGGCAGGTTGTCGGCCTTCCACCAGCGCGAGCCGCCGTCGTAGCTGTACCACATGCCGCCGTCGTCACCCATGACGATGTGCTGCGGGTTGGTCGGGTTCACCCAGACGTCGTGCGAGTCGGCGTGGGTGGCGCCGGCGGTGTCGGCGAAGCTCTTGCCGCCGTCGGTGCTGACGATCAGCCGCAGGTTGGTCTTGAAGACGCGATCGGCGTTGGTGGGGTCGACGATGAGATTAGCGAAGTAGAACGGGCGCCAGACCATCATCTGGCTCTTGTCGCGCTGCTCCCACGTCGCGCCGCCGTCCTCCGAGGCGTACAGCGCCGAATCCACGCCTTCGATGAAGGCATAGACGCGCTTCGGATCGGAGGGCGCGATCTCGACCTCGATGCGGCCGTAGGGCTTGGCCGGCAGGCCGTTGCTGCCCGCGGCCAGTTCGCGCCACGTGCTGCCGCCGTCGGTGGAGCGGAAGAGACCGCTACCCGAGTTCGCCGTCGGGCCCTCGCCGCCGGAGCGGAAGGTCCAGCCTTGGCGACGGAAATCCCAGGTGCCGGCGAACATCACGTCGGGGTTGCTCGGGTCCATCGTGACGCCCGAGCAGCCCGTGGACAGGTTCGGGCCCTTCAGCACCAGCTGCCAGCTCGCGCCGCCGTCGCGCGTGCGGTAGAGGCCGCGGTCCGGGGAATCGCTCCAGAGCTTGCCGGGCGCGCAGACGTAGACGGTGTTGCCGTCCTTCGGATGCACGAGGATCTTGGTGATGCGCTCGCTGTTCGGCAGGCCGAGGTACTCCCAGGTGCTGCCGCCGTCGCGCGTGCGGTACACGCCGTTGCCGATCGAGACCGAGTTGCGCGTCCAGCTTTCGCCGGTGCCCACCCACAGGGTTTCGGGATCATTCGGATCGAGCGCGAGGGCGCCGATCGACTGCACCGGCTGCTTGTCGAAGATGGGTTCGTAGGTCGTGCCGCTGTCTTCGGATTTCCAGATGCCGCCCGAGGCGGCGCCGGCGTAGATGGTCACCTTGCCGGCGTCGGTATGCGCCGCGATCGCCGAGATGCGGCCGCTCATGGTGGCCGAGCCGATGTTGCGGGCGCCGAGGCCGGAAATGGTGGCGCTGTCGAAGCGCACGGCGGGGGCGTCGGCGGCCAGGGCGGTGCCGCTGGCGGCGAGGACGATGGCCGCGACCAGGGAATGGGTCTTCATGATCGTGTCCTCGGTCAGCGGGTGGGGAAGGCGAACTGGGCGGGGTCGATCTCGACGCCGGCTTCGATCTTCTCGATCTCGACCTTCTGCGATTTCGGACCGCCCTTGGGGCCGGACTCGATCGAGAACGGCAGGTACACGCCATTGATCCGCTCGTAGTTGCCGACGTCGGTCTCCTGCTCCTGCTTCACACCGCGGACCGTCGTCTGCATGAGCGAGCGGATTTCGAGGAAGTAGTCCGGGTCGAAGTACATCGTCTGCACGTCGCCGTTCTTCAGCGTCACCTTGAGCTTGTGCGCCTCGGTGCCGTCCACGTCCTCGGTGCCCTGGTACTCGACCTGGTGGCCCTTGGCCTGCCAGTCCACCAGCGGGCCGTCGAGGTCGGCGCAGTACTCCAGCGATTTCGCGTCGTCGGCGGACATGCGCTCCGGATCGCGGCGGCCCTGGAAGGGCGAGACGTTCCAGCCCGTGCCGCCGCCGTAGGCCGTGATGGCGGTAAGGCCCTGCAGCGAGATCTCGGTGCGGCAGCCGGCCCCGGCGCGCACGAGGTTCAGGTAGGACAGCTCGATCGAGAAATCGCCGTCCGCGAAGACCATCCGGCCACTGGCGCGGACGGCGTCGATCGCCTGGATCTTCTCAAGTCCGCCGCGGGCTTCGATGTTCTTCGCGATGAGCTCTTCGGCGCTCATGGCCGAAGCGGTGGATGCCGCCGCCAGGCACAGGCCCGCGGCCAGCGCATTCAGGATCTTCACCATGTGTCCTCCCCAGGACGCGGCGCAGTGGCCGCAATTGACTTGCTCTTCACCGATGGCAGTCTAAGCGCCGTTGGGGGTGGGCCCATAGGCCGGAAGTCACGCCGCGCCGCGG
>JAJTHD010000259.1 GCA_021297925.1 Lysobacteraceae bacterium | reverse complement strand
GAGAAGCGCGTGGCCCGTTCGTTGCCGCGGCGAGGGCTTGGGCCAGCCGCGCGCTGCCGCCGGGCGGCGGAACGAGACTGCGGCGAAGCGTCGATCGTAGCGCGGGCAGGGGCGTCGGCGAGTCATGCATCTCGGGCGGCTCCGATGGCAGGTGCGTAGCGCTGCGCCAGCTTCTTCACGGCATGGTGGCGACGCGAGCCGACCGTGCCGGGCGGGATACCCAGCGCTTCGGCGATCTCAGCGGTGGAAAGGCCCATGAACTCGGCCAGCACCAGCACTTCGCGCTCGCGCTCGGGCAGGGCGGCGAGGGCGGCACGCAGTTCGGTGGCTTCGGCTTTCGACAGAGCGCTGTCCTCGCCGAGCGGTTCCGGCAAGGATTCGTCGCGCCACGGCAGCCATTGCCGGAGTGATTGCCAGCGACGGTGGTTCCGCGCAAGGTTCAGGGCCACGGTGGTGACCAGCTGGTCGACCCGGTCGGGATCGACCGATGCACGACGCGCCCAGACGGCGAGGCAGGCGTCGTGCATCACGTCCATGCAGGCCTGTGGCTCCCACAGCAGCCGGTAGAGCGCGTTGTAGAGAGGTCGCTCGAGGCGTCGGTAGCAGGCCGTGAGTTGTGCATCATCGAGCGCCATGCCGAAGCATCACTCGGCCCGGACGCGCAGGACCAGTGCTTCTGAGCCTCCGCTGCCGTTGGCGCGTGTGGTGAGGACCACCCATTGGCCGGGCTTGGCGCGGACCTGGCCTTCGTAGGCCATGGGTGTTCGGGTCGCGTCGGTCTGCGGGCGCGACTCCCGGACGTTGATGGACAAGGTCATGGCATCGCCCTCGGGAAACGCGCGCACCTGCATCGCCATCAATTCCCCGTTCGCATCGGCGGGGCTCCCGCCCGAGGCGAGGCCAAGACTGAGCCGGTCCCGCACACCCAACAGGGTGCTGTCATCGCCGAGCGCGCCCGGGAGGTCCTTTAGATCGGCGGGCAGGGGCGACAGGGCATCCGCGGTCAGCCACCAGGCGTCGACATGCAGGGACTGCATCGGGGGAGGGTCGTCCTGCGCTCCCTCGAGCCCCTTGATGGCCGCGGCGATCGACGGCTGAAGGCTTGCCGGCGCGCGCACCAGGAGGGTGCCGGGTGCCGCGACCTCGGCACGCCCCAGGGCAGCATGGCCCTCGTCCTGGCTGAAGGTGAAATTGATCGCCGATGCGATCGCCTGCGCGCGCGCCGGCGGCACGGCATGCGTACTCAGTGTTGGCGTCTCGGCGGCCGGCTGGCAGCCGGCCAGCAGCGTGGCGGACAGTGCGAGGGCGAGGAGAGCGCTGGCGCAGCGGGGTGCGGGAACAGGGTAGGACACGGGTGTGCTCGCGTGGGGATGTCTTCCCTTCTACACGCGAGCGGCGGATTTCTTCACTGTCCTCGCCGACCGACCCCGTAGCCTTCCGGTGAACGACCTCAGGCCAGCGCGCCGCCGCAGCTCGAGCCCTGCCCGGCGGTGCAGCCGTAGCAGTGCCCGGCGACGGCGATGCGCTCGGGCAGGGTCCCGGCCAGCAGTTCATCGAGGTGGCGCGGGGCGCTGCCGCCGCCCAGCGGCATCTTCAGCATCTGGTTGAAGTCGCAGTCGAACAGCTCGCCGTTGTAATCGACGCTGACGAGCGAACGGCACATCACCGCTCCGAGGTTGTCGTCGCGGTGCGCGGCGCGGAGCGTGCCCATGTAGGCCTCGAACTGGCCCTTCGACTGCAGCCACGAGCCGAAGCGCTGGATCGGCATGTTGGCCAGCGCATACAGGTGGTTGAACACGATGCCGAAGTTGTCGCGGAGCAGGCGCTTGTAGTCGGCCTCGAGTTTTTCCTGCTGCGGCGGCAGGAAGGCGCCGTTCGGGTTGTAGACGAGGTTGAGCATCAGGCCGCTGCCGGGTTGGCCGTAGCCCAGCGCGTTGAGCGACTGCAGGGCGCGGATGGAGGCTTCGAACACGCCGTCGCCGCGCTGTTCGTCGACGTTGGCCTGGCTGTAGCAGGGCAGGGAGGCCACGGCCTCGACGCGGTGCTCGGCGAGGAAGGGGCCGACCCAGTCGTAGCCCGGCTCTTCCATGATCGTGGGGTTCAGCCGGTCCATCACGTGCAGCCCGCGCGCGCGGGCTTCGGCGACCAGCCAGCGGAACTCGGGGTTCATTTCGGGCGAGCCGCCGGTGAGGTCGAGCGTGGTCACGCCGAAGCGCTCGGCGACGGCGAGCGCGGTGGCCATCGTCGCCTTCGACATCGTTTCGGTGCGACGCGGGCCGGCGGCCACGTGGCAGTGCACGCAGCTCAGGTTGCAGCGGTAGCCGAGGTTGAGCTGCAGCGTCGTGAACGCGCCGCGGGTGAGGGCCGGGAACGGGATGTCCTTCAGCAGGGGCCAGGTGTCACGCATGCGGGGTGGTCTCGGTGGGGGCGGGGCGCTGAGCGCGCCGGAAAGGGTTCAGCAGCAGGGCGGTCCAGCGTTGGTCGGCGTCGTTGCGCCAGCCCTCGAGGCCGATGGCCATGGCGCGTTGGTCGCTGGGCGGCATCGCCGGGCGGGTGCGGAAGAGCCGGTCCCAAGCAGCGAGCAGGTTGCCGTAGTGGCTGTCGGTACAGGCGCGCTCGGGCGAGTGGTGCACGCGGTGCCACGTGGGCGTGACCAGCACCGCGCTGACGGCGCGTTCGAGGCGCGGCGGCAGGGCGAGGTCGGCGTGCGTCCACAGCGCGGCCAGCGCGAGCAGGGTCTCGTACAGCGCGATGCCGGCAGCGGGAAGGCCGAGGGCCACGACCAGCAGCAGCTTCCAGCCCAGCGAGACGAGGATTTCGAGGGGATGGAAACGCAGGCCCAGCGTGGCCTCGAAGCGCGTGGCCACGTGGGGCACGCGGTGAAGGCGCCACAACCAGGGCCAGCGGTGCGAGGCGACATGCTGCGACCAGATCGCGAGGTCCATCAGCACGACGGTCGCAGCGATCGCGCCGATGCCGTCGAGGCCGATCGCCGGGAACAGGCCCAGCCCTTGCGACTGCGCCCACAGCGCGGCGCCGACCGTGCCGACCGGCACCAGCAGGCGCAGCAGCCCGCTGCCGGCCAAGGCAACGACGAGGTTGTCGAGCATCGTGCGGCCACGCATGTCGTGGCGGAAGCCGAAGCGCCACTGCAGCACCAGCAGCAGGGCCAGCAGGCCGAGCACGGCGGCGAGGCGGAGCAGGTCGGCGTTCATCGCGCCATCGTGGCCAGCAGGGCGTCGAGGCGGCGCGACACGCGTTCCTGCGCTTCGGTGCGACGCGGCAGGGCGGCCAGCGCCGCGGCGACGGCGGCGAGGTCCTCGGGTTCATCGAGATCGTGCGCGGTGTCGAGCCGGTGGACGCGCAGGCCCTGCGGGAGCGCGGCGAGGAAGTCGCTGCGCGCGTCGGGCGTGCTGTAGCGCGGTGCCGTCCACGCGGCGAGCGGCAGGTCGACGCGGCCGCCCACCAGCCAGAAGCCGCCGTCCTCACTCGGCCCGAGCACGAGATCGGCCTTGGCGTGGACGAGGGCGTCCACGGCATCGATCAGGGCCGGCAAGGACAGCTGCGGCAGGTCGGTGCCGATCAGCAACGCGGCGCCATGGCGAGCGCGCAGCGTGGCGTAGACATGGGCCATGCGCTCGCCGAGCCCGCCGTCGCCTTGCGCGATCACCGGGAGGGCCTGCCAGAAATGGGATG
>JAJTHD010000186.1 GCA_021297925.1 Lysobacteraceae bacterium | reverse complement strand
TTGGCCGCCGTGGAGGGTGTCGAGCAGCGCCTCGAACTCGTCCTCGCTGATCTCGTCCGCGGCCTTCCCCGCCGCAGGCGCGGCCTTCGGCGGCATGGCTTTTGGAGGCGCGGCCACGACGGGCTCGATGGCGCCGGGCGGCGCGTCGCCGTGCAGGGCATCCAGCAGGGCCTCGAATTCGTCCTCGCTGATCTCGTCCGGCGAGGCGGGGGCGCGGGCGATCGGTGCCGGTGGTGCCGGTGCCTTTGTCGGCGCGGCCGCGCCGGGGGGCGCGTCGCCGTGCAAGGCGTCCAGGAGGGCCTCGAACTCGTCCTCGCCGATCTCGTCCGGCGAGGCCGGGGCGCGGGCGATCGGTGCCGGTGCCGGCGCAGGGGGCGTTGCCGCATCGGCAACGGGGGCCGGGGCGGTCGCACCGCCCAGCAGCTGGCTGAGGTAATCGTCGACGAGGCCGCCACTCATCCGGGCATCTCCATCGGGGCGTTGGGCTGCGGTGGTTCGCGCAGCAGCCAGGCCAACGCGCGCTGGTAGGCATCGGCGCCGCCCCCCTGCTGCCCGTCGTGCGGGAGTTCGGCCGCGGTCAGCTCGGCGGCGTCGCGCAGCCGCGTGTCGAGCGGCACCGCCTGCACCCAGGTGCGGTCGGGGTGCTGCTCGCGCAGGTGGTCGAGGGTCTCGGTGCAGGCGCGGGTCCGGCGATCGAACAGCGTCGGGAGGATGCGCGCCGGCAAGGCGCGCTTGCGGGAGCGCTCGATCATCGTGGCCGTCTTGAGCATGCCCTCCATGCCATGCACGCCGAGCGGCTCGGTCTGGGTGGGGATCACCAGCTGGTCGGCCGCCGCGAGGGCGTTGACCATGAGCAGCCCGAGCGTGGGCGGGCAGTCGAGCAAGGCGTAGTCGTAGTCGGGGGCGGCGGCGGCGAGGCCCTGGCCGAGCGCGAGGCCCAGCCCCGGCGCCGTGGCCGAGCGGCGCTCCAGCGTGGCCATGCCGGATTGCGCCGGCAGCAGGCGCACGCCGCGGATCGGGGTGTCGCGGGCCACGTCGGCGATCCGCCGGGGCGGTGTCTCGAAGAGATCGAGCGTGCCCGGCGGCGCCGGCTCGGCGGGCACGCCGAAGGCCCGCGTCAGCGAGGCATGGGGATCGAGATCGGCCAACAGCACGCGCTGGCCGCGGGCGGCCAGCAGCCGTCCGAGCATCAGCGTCGTCGTGGTCTTTCCCACGCCGCCCTTCTGGTTGGCGATGGCCCATACCTGCATTCAGCGCTCCTCCTGCGGCAGCGGTTGCGCGATCGAGACCGGCGACGGAGGCTCCGCCGCGGGCGCGGCTCGGGCCGGCCCGGCCGCCGGCGTGGCGGTCGCGGACGGCACGCCCCTCTCCGGCTGAACGGCCGAACGGGCGTTTTCTTGATCGTCGCCGGGCGTGGCGAGGATGACGAGCACCACGCGCCGGTTCGCGGCGCGGCCCTCGGGCGTCGCGTTCGCGGCGATCGGCCGCTTCTCGCCGTAGCCGATGGCGGCCATGCGGCGCGGGTCGACCCCACGCTCCTCGAGCAGGCGGATCACGCTGGCCGCCCGCCCGCCGGAGAGCTCCCAGTTCGAAGGAAAGACCGCGCTGGCGATCGGCTGGTCGTCGGTGTGGCCCTCGACGCGGAGTTCGTTCGGCAACTCGCGCAGCACGCCGGCGAGCCGGACGATGGCCTCGCGGGCCGGCCTCGACAGCGCGGCCGAGCCGGAGGCGAAGAACACGTCGGCGCGGATGTTGACCTCGATCCAGAGGCCCTGGCGGGACACCGTGACCTGATCGGCCAGAATCAGCGGGCCCAGCGCCCGCTCGACCTGCGACTGGATGGCGTCCAGCTGGGCCCCGACCTGCAGGGCCGCTTCGCGGGCGCGCGCCTGCAGGATCGGGTCGATGGGCAGGTCCGCGCGGATCTGGTCGGACAGCGAGATCAGCGTCGAGGCCCCCGGAGTGCCGATCAGCGCGCTGGCCGCGAGCGGGCCGGCCACCGCCGGTCCGATGACGGAGGGGGGGGCCGGCGATCCGTCGAAGGCCTGCCGGATCGAGTTCGACATCACCCGGTACTTGCCTTCGTTGAGGGTGGAAATGGCGTACATCACGACGAAGAACGCGAGCAGCAGCGTGACCAGGTCGCCATAGGGAATGGCCCAGGCCTCGTGGTTCTCGTGTTCGTCGTGGTGGACGCGGCGGGCCATCAAGGGCTCAGTGCACGAAGCCGCCCAGCCGGGCCTCGATGTTGCGCGGGTTCTCGCCGTGGGCGATGGACACGAGGCCTTCGATGACCAACTCGCGGTCGACCGCGCGGCGGCGGATGATCGCCTTCAGCTTGTTGGCCGCGGGGAGGAACAGGCAGTTCGCGGACGCGATGCCGTAGATCGTCGCGGTGAAGGCCGCGGCGATGCCGGCGCCGAGCTTCGAGGGGTCGGCGAGGTTCTTCATCACCGCCATCAGTCCCAGCACGGCGCCGACGATGCCCAGCGTGGGGGCGTAGATGCCCGCCGACTCGAAGACGCGGGCGGCGGCGAGGTCGGCCTGCTCCTCGGCGTGCATCTCGATCTCGAGCATGTGGCGCAGGGCCTCGGGCTCGACGCCGTCGACCAGCATCTGCAGGCCCTTGGCGACGAACCGGTCGGACTGGCGGGCGACCTGCGACTCGAGGCCGAGCAGGCCCTGCTTGCGGGCGAGCGTGGCCCAGTCGGCGACCTGACGGATCAGCTGGCGGCGGTTGTCCGGCGGCGGCTGCACGATCCAACGGGCGATGCGGGTGGCGCGCCGGAAGGTCGGCAGACCGCTCTGCAGCAGGACCGCCCCCAGCGTGCCGACGATGACGATCAGGAACGCCGCGAAGTTCCACAGGGCGGAGAGGCCGGCGCCCTTCGCCGCCGCGCCGCCGACCACGGCGACCAGCGCCAGCACCAGTCCCGCGAGGCTCAGGACATCCATACGCTCAGGCCCGCTTGAGGCGGTGCCCGCCGCCGGTCGCGCTGCGCTGGATGCCGTCGACGTCCATGATCATCGCGAGCGTCCCGTCGCCGATCAGGGTGGCGCCGGCGTAGCCGGCGAGGCCGCGCACCCGCTTGGGCAGCGCCTTGATGACGACCTCCTCGCGGCCGCGGACCTGGTCGACGACGAGCCCGTAGCGGAAGTCGCCGCTCTGCAGCACGACGATCACCTCCGAGCCCGCGTGGGCCGGCAGCCGCAACCAGGCGCGGAGCCAGATCAGCGGCAGAGTGGTGGAGCGCAGGTCGAGCACCGGCTGGCCGTCGACGTAGTCCGGCTTGCGGACCGGCATCGGCAGCACCTCGACCACGCGCGACAGCGGCAACGCGTAGGCCGTTCCCCCGATCCGCACCAGCAGGGTGGGCAGGATCGCCAGCGTCAGCGGCACCGTGATGGTGAACCGCGAGCCTTGGCCGAGCTCGGACTGGATCTGGATCTGGCCGGAAAGCTCGCGGATCTTGGACTGCACGACGTCCATGCCGACGCCGCGGCCGGAAATGTCGGTGACCTCGACCTTGGTCGAGAACCCGGGCAGGAAGATCAGCTGGAAGCATTCCTCCGAGCCGAGCCGGGCGGCGGCCTCCGGCGCGAGCAGGCCCTTCTCGACGGCCTTGCCGCGCAGCTTCTCAGGGTCCATGCCGCCGCCGTCGTCGCGGATCTCGATGGCGACGTGGTCGCCCTCCTGGCGGGCGGAGAGCACCACCTGTCCCATCGCCGGCTTGCCGTTGGCCTCGCGCACGGCGGGCTTCTCGATGCCGTGGTCGATGGCGTTGCGGACGAGGTGGACCAGCGGGTCGGCGAGGGCCTCGACGAGGTTGCGGTCGAGTTCGGTCTCCGCGCCCTCGAGGGTGAGTTCGACCTGCTTCTCGAGCTGGCGGGCGACGTCGCGGGCCATCTTCGGGAAGCGCTGGAACACCCGGCTGACCGGCTGCATGCGGGTGCGCATCACTGAACCCTGCAGGCGAGCCGTGGCGTGGTCGAGGGCGGTGACCGCGCGGTGCAGGTCCTCGTCCTTGAACTTGTCGCGCAGCACCTTCAGGCGGTTGCGCGCCAGCACCAGCTCGCCGGTGAGGTTGACGATGGCGTCCAGCCGCTTGGTGTCGACGCGGACCGTCTGCTCGGTGTCGCCGCCCCCCTTGCCGGCCTTGGCGCCGGCCGCGGCGGCGGGCTTGCCGGGCGTCGCCTTCGGCGCGGCGGCCTTCGGCTTCTGGGCGGCCTCGCCGGACGCCCACGCCTTGATCGCGGCGATCAGGTCCGGGTCGGCGGGCGCGAGAGGTCGCCCGGCGCCGAGCGCGGCCATCTGCGCGGTCAACGCGTCGAGGCAGCGCTGGGCGTAATCGAAGGCGTCGTCGTCGAGAAGGATCTTGCCGTCGCGGGCCTTGTCGAACGCATCCTCGAGGGCGTGGCAGAGCTCGA
>JAJTHD010000240.1 GCA_021297925.1 Lysobacteraceae bacterium | reverse complement strand
GCGCCCGCTACACCGACGAGGACAAGCGCGCCATCGTGCTGAACCGCGGCTACCGCGACGCGACGTTCACCGTGCCCAGCGGCGTGGTGTCGGCGAACTTCGACAAGACGATCGGCTTCAAGAACCTCTCGCCGAAGCTGGCCCTGAACTACGACGTCAGCGACGAGGTGATGCTCTACGGCGTCGCCTCCCGCGGCTTCAAGTCCGGCGGCTACAACATCCGCGCGCAGGCCGCCGCGGTGCCGCGTTCGGCCAACCCCTTCGACGACGAGCAGGTCGACAGCTTCGAAGTGGGCGCCAAGATGGCGCTGCTCGACCAGCGGCTCTTCCTGAACCTCGCCGCCTTCCACAACAAGTACAAGGACATCCAGCTCTCGGTCTTCACGGCCTATGACAGCAACGGCGACGGCACCGACGACGCGTTCTTCGGTGACTTCACCAATGCCGGCCGCGGCACGATCGGCGGCGTCGAGGCGGAGTACCAGTGGCTGGTCGGCGGCGGATTCTCGATCAGCGGCAATCTCGCCTGGCTCGACACGAAGTACGACGTCTTCCGCTACGCCGGCGTCAATATCGCCAACGAGCAGCAGTTCACCAACGCCCCGGACTTCTCGGGCGCGCTCAACCTCGAGTACCGCACGGCGGTGGGCGAGGGGGGCGAGCTTTCCGCGCGAGTGGGCTACGCCTACCAGGGCGAGGTCATCGCCACGACCGAGATCCTGCGCGCCGAAGTGCCGCCGAACGGCCGTCGGCCGATCTCCCAGGACGGCTACGGCCTGCTCTCGGCCGGCGTGGTCTGGGACACCGGCCGGCAGTGGACCCTCTCGCTGCAGGGCACGAACCTCGCGGACAAGGAGTACCTGACCACCGGCTACAACCTCAACCGCGCGCTCGGTGTCTACACCGGCTTCTACGGCCCGCCGCGCCAGGTCAGCGTCACCGCCCGCTACGACTTCTGACCGTGGTCACGCGTCGCGCGGTCGTCCTGGCGCTCGCCGCGGGCCTCGCGGCGTGCGGCGGTCCAGCGGCGCCGCCCCTGCCGGCGGCGGCCATCGACGTCGACCGGGTGGCCGTCGCCGGCCTCTCGTCAGGGGCCTACATGGCGACGCAGGTGCATGTCGCGCTCTCCTCGCGCGTGCACGGCGCGGCCCTGTTCGCCGGCGGGCCCTACGGTTGCGCGCGTGGCGACCTCGAGGTCGCCCTCGGCGCCTGCATGGCCGGCACCCCGGTGCCGTCCTTGGAGGCCTTGGTCGAGGCCGCGAAGGCCAAGGCCGCGTCCGGGGCCATCGATCCGCTCGCCGGCCTTGGCGACGACCGCGTGTTCGTCTTCCACGGTGCCAGGGACGGCGCCGTGGCCCCGGGGCTCGCCGCGGCCACCGAGGCGGTGTACCGGGGGCTGGCCGGTGACGACCTCGTGCTGACGGTGGATGCCGGTCGGCCCGTGGGGCACCTCCTGCCCACGCTCGATGCCGGTGGCGATTGCCTCGCCCCGGCCTCGCCCTACCTCGGCCGCTGCGGCATCGACGGCGCGGGGCTGGCGATGGCGGCGCTGTTCGGCCCGCCGCCGGCGCCGGCGGCCGATCGCGCGACCGGGGCGCCCGTCGCCTTCGACCAGCGCGCCCTCCTTCCCGAGGGCGGCGCCGAGGGGCTTGCCCGCAGCGGTTACGCCTACGTCCCGGAGGCCTGTGCCGCCGGCGGCTGCGGGGCCCTGCTGGTCTTCCACGGCTGCCAGCAGGATGCGGCCTCGGTGGGCGACGCCTTTGTCCGCGATGCCGGCTTCAATCGTTGGGCCGACGTGTACCGCCTGATCGTCGTCTATCCTCAAACGCGATCGAGCTACGTGCCGCTGAATCCGAAATCATGCTGGGACTGGTGGGGCTACGGCGGCGCCGACTACGACACCCGCGCGGGCGGGCAGGTCGCCTTCGTCGCGCGCGTGCTCGACCGTCTCGCCGAACGTTGACGCGCGGCCGCGCCGGGAGCCCACATGCCGCATGAGGGCATGGTGCTGCTCGCGGCCCTCGTCTGGCTCGGCGGCCTGTTCGGCGTGGCGCTTTGGGGCGAGCGCCACCCGCAGGCCTTCGCCTCGCGCTGGGGCGTGGTCTTCGCCCTGTCGCTCGCCGTCTACTGCACCAGCTGGACCTTCTTCGGCACCGTGCAGCAGGCGCGCGATTCCGGTTGGGCGCTGCCGCCCACCTTCCTCGGCACGATCGCGCTGTACGCCCTGGCTTTCCCGGTGGTCCGGCGGATCTTCCGCCTGGCACGCGAGTCGAACACCACCTCGCTGGCCGACCTGATCGCCACGCGGCTCGGACGCAGCAGCGCGCTGGCGGCGGGGGTCACCGCCATCGCGGTGCTCGGGATGGTCCCCTACCTCGCGCTGCAGCTGAAGGCCGTCGCGATGAGCCACGGCCTGCTTACGCGCGGCACCGATCTGTCCGCGCCGGTCGGCGAGGACGGCGCGCTGTACGTGGCGATCGCGATGGCGGCGTTCGCCATGCTGTTCGGCACCCGCCGGGCGTCGGCGGTGGAACACAACCGCGGGCTCATCCTCGCGATGGCGGCGGAGTCGGTGCTGAAGCTGATCGCGATGCTCGCGCTCGGCCTCTGGCTCCTGTGGCGGGACGCGCCGCCCCCGCCCCCGCTGCCCGACCTGCCCGCCGGGACGGCGGGGTTTCCCGCCCTCGTGCTGCTCGGCGCCCTCGCCATGGCGGTCCTGCCGCACCAGTTCCATGTCGGCTTCGTCGAGGCCCGCGAGGACCGCCATCTCGCCATCGCGCGCTGGCTGTTCCCGCTCTACCTCGTGCTGATCGCCCTGCCGGTCCTGCCCTTGGCCAAGGCCGGTGAAGCGTCGCTCGGGCCGCTCGGCGTGCCGGCCGACCTCTACGTGCTGGCCCTGCCGCTGTCCGAGGGCGCGCCGGGCATGGCCTTGCTGGCCTTCCTCGGTGGCCTGTCGGCGGCGACCGGCATGCTGGTGCTGGCGACGATCACGCTCAGCGTGATGATCGGCAACCACTGGCTCACGCCGCTGCGTGCGCGAGGCGGCTGGGGCCGGGGGGAAGGCGACCTGCGAGGCGCGGTGTTGCGGCAGCGCCGCGTCGCGATCGCCGCGGTGCTCTTCCTTGCCTGGGCCTACAGCCGCCAGCTCGGCGATGCCGAGGCGCTGGCCGACATAGGGGCCTTGAGCTTCTCCGCGCTGGCCGCCCTTGCGCCGGCGCTCGGCTTCGCCCTCTGGCGGCCGCAGACGCCGCCGTGGGCCGTGCTCGCCGGCTTGGTCGCCGCTTTCGCGGCCTGGGCCTGGGTGCTGCTCGTTCCGGTCCTGCTCGAGGCCACGGGCTCGCGTCCGGCCTGGCTTGGCGCCCCGTTCGGGTTGGTCGCCCTGTCGCCGGAGAGCCTGTTCGGCCGCGGCGGCTGGAGCGACCTGTCGCGCGGCGTGGCGACGACCCTGCTCGTCGGTGCCGTGCTGCCGCTGCTGCTCGCCGCGTGGGCGCCGGCGCGCGACGCGGCGGCCCGCGGCGCGCTCGAGGCGGGCGCGGTGCGGCGTCTCGCCGGCCGCTTCCTCGGCCCGGACCGGCTGGCCCAGGCCCTTGGCGATGCGCCGAGGCAGGGCTGGCTGGGCGAGGGAGCGGTCGAGCGGGTCGAGCGTGAACTGGCCGCCGTCGTCGGCGCCTCGTCCGCCCGCCTGCTGCTCGATGCGCTGCGCCATCCGGAAGGCCCTCCGCCGGAGCAGGTCGCCGCGCTCGTCGACGAGGCCACCCAAGGCCTGCGCAGCCAGCAGCAGTTGCTGGGCGTCGCGCTCGAGCACATGAGCCAAGGGTTGAGCATCGTTGATCGCGACCTGCGGCTGGTGACGTGGAACCGCCGTTACCGGGAGCTCTTCGACTACCCGGCCGATCTGCTCCAAGCCGGCACGCCCATCGCGCGCCTCGTCGAGTACAACCTGCGCCGTGGGCTCGCCGGGGACATCGACGTGTCCGGCGCGCTGGACGCGCGGCTCGCCCACATGCGTGCCGGCACGCCCTACCTCAGCGAACGGCGCATCGGCGACGCCATCATAGAGATCCGCGGCGAGCCGATGCCCGACGGCGGCTTTGTGGCCACGTTCACCGACGTCACCGTGTTCCGCGCGAGCGAGGAGGCCTTGCGGCGCGACGCCGAGACCCTCGAGGCCCGCGTCGCCGAGCGCACGCGCGAACTCGCCGAGGCCAAGGCCGAGGCCGAGCGGGCCAACCGGGCCAAGACACGCTTCCTCGCCGCCGTGGGCCACGACCTCGCCCAGCCCCTCCATGCGGCCCGGCTGCTCGCCCACGGACTGGCCTTGCGGGCGCGGCAACCGGACCTCGCCGCGTCGGTGGGGCAGGTCGACGGTGCCCTCGAGGCTGCCGAAGAACTGCTGTCCGGCCTTCTCGACATCTCGCGGCTGGAGGCGGGTGGACTGGAGGCGCGGCCGGTTCCGGTCGCGCTCGACCCGATGCTGGCCGCGCTGGCCGACGAGGCGGGCGTGCTGGCGCGCGCCAAGGGACTCTCGCTGCGCCGGGTCCCGACGACGGCCTGGGTGCGGGCCGATCCCCAGCTGCTGCGGCGCGTGTTGCGGAATTTTCTGTCCAACGCCGTGCGCTACACGGACCGTGGCGGCATCGTGCTGGGCGTGCGCCGCCGCGGCCCGCACGCCGTGGCGGTGGACGTGTGCGACAGCGGTCCGGGCATCCCTGCCGACCAGCAGCGCCTGGTGTTCGAAGAGTTCCGGCGCCTGCACCGGGGCGGGCAGGGCCTCGGGCTCGGCCTCGCCATTGCCGATCGCCTCGCGCGCCTGCAGGGCACCCGGGTGCACCTCGCGTCCCGTGAAGGACGGGGCAGCCGCTTCGGGATCGTGCTGCCGCGCCTGCCCGTCCCATCGCGCATCGACGAGGCACCGGCCGTCGCGCCCCTGGACGAGGGCCGCCTCGCCCTGCGGGTCCTCGTCGTCGACAACGAGCCGGGCGTGCTCGCGGCCACCGCGGCACTGCTCGACAGTTGGGGGGCCGAGGTCCGCACGGCCGCGACCCCCGCCGAGGCCCTCGCCGTCTCGGCGGCGTTCGCCCCGCAGGCCTGGCTGCTCGACTTCCACCTCGATGCCGGGGCCACCGGCGACGACCTGCATCGCGCGCTCGCGGTGCGCTGGCCGGACGGGCTGGGGCTCGTCGTCAGTGCCGACCACGGCGACGCCGTGCGTCGCGCCGTCGAGGCGGCGGGGGGGCTGGCCCTGACCAAGCCGCTGCGTCCGCTGCGCCTCCGCAGCCTGCTGCAGCGCCGCCTTCGGCCCGACGGCTAGCCCGCCCCGACGTCGTGGCGCCGCCGCCGCGCGTCGCGCCGGACGCTCGCCCGGTCGAGGATCGCCTGCCGTCCGGCGGCGTCGACGGAATGCCAGTCCCGGATCTCGTCCAAGGTGCGCCCGCAGCCGATGCACTCGTCGGCGTCGTCCAGGCAGCACTGGCGGATGCAGGGCGTGGCGGGGCCGGGCTCGGGGGGCGGCTCGTCATGGGGGCGGGGCGGCGGCATGGGCCGAGGCTAGGCCGTTCACCGTCCGCCGTCATCCGTCGCGGCAGGCTGCTCGCCATGGCCGCCGCCCTCGTCTGGTTCAAGCGCGACCTGCGCACCGTCGACCACGCGCCGCTGCTCGCCGCGGCGGCCAGCGGGCGGCCGGTGCTGCCGGTGTACGTGATCGAGCCGGACCTGTGGCGGCAGGACGACGCCAGCGCGCGGCAATGGGCGGTGTTCCGCGAGGCGCTGCTGGAACTCCGCGACGCCCTCGCCGTGCTCGGTGCGCCGCTGCAGGTGCTGCGCGGTGACGCGGTCGAGGCCTTCGCGGCGCTGCATCGCACGTTGGGTCTTGCCGAAGTCCACGCGCACGAGGAAACCGGCAACGCCTGGACCTTCGCGCGGGACCGCCGCGTTGGCGCGTGGCTGCGCGAGGCCGGTATCCCCTTCATCGAGCATCCGAACGGCAGCACGGTGCGCCGCCTGCGGCGCCGCGAAGGCTGGGCGCGGCGCTGGGAAGGCCACAATGGCGAGGCACCGCTGGCCCCGCCGATCGCGCTGCGTGCAGCCGATACGACGGCGACGGCGACGGCGTCGGGCGTGCCGGCGGCGGACCGAGGCACGGCGCGGCTCTGGCTGTCGGACCGCCGCTGCGACGCCCTGCCGGACGCGCGCCAGCTGGGCCTGCCCGACGACCCCTGCCCCGGCCGCCAGCCCGGCGGGCGCGCTTCGGCGCTGCGCCTGCTGGCCAGCTTCGTCGACGGCCGCGGGGCGACGTACTCGCGCGGCATGAGCAGCCCGATCAGTGCGCCGAAGGTGTGTTCGCGGCTGTCCGTGCACTTCGCCACCGGCACGCTGTCGATCCGTGAGGCCGTGGCCGCCTCGCGCGCCGCGCAATGGGCGGGCCGCGGCACGCCGGCGCGGGCGCTGCAGAGCTTCGAATCGCGCCTGCACTGGCAGGGCCACTTCATGCAGAAACTCGAAAGCGAGCCCGCGATCGAGTTCCGCAACACGCACCGCGGCTTCGACGGCCTGCGGGAAGGCGACTTCGACGCCGCCGCCTTCGAGGCCTGGCGCACCGGCACCACCGGTTGGCCCTTCGTCGACGCCTGCCTGCGCATGCTGGGCGCCACCGGCTGGATCAACTTCCGCATGCGCGCGATGCTGGTAG
>JAJTHD010000250.1 GCA_021297925.1 Lysobacteraceae bacterium | reverse complement strand
CGAGCCCGGCGACGTGGTCCATGTGGACATGGGTGAGGAACACGGCCGTCGGCCATCGGCCGTAGGCGGCGTGGAACGCGGTGATCGCCTCCTGCCCGGCGTCGATCATCAGCACCGGCTCGCCGTCGCACTCGATCACCGCGGCGGCGGCGCCCAGTTCCGGCGCGGCGCCCGCATTCCCGACGCCGAGAAGATGCAGGGCCCAGCTCACGAGACGGCTTCCCGATGCGCGTCGCGCAGTCGACGCATGCCGGCGTCGATGGCCTCCGGCGCCACGTGCCGGCGGTACTTGCGCAGCGAACGTTCGAAGCGGGCGATCTCCGCCGCCGCCCAGCGGCCCGGCCGATCGCCAAGGCGACCGCGGTCCCAATCGATGAGGACCACACCGCCGTCGGGTCGGAGCAGCACGTTCCGCGCGTTGAGGTCGGGGTGCCTGGCGCCGGCGCGCTCGAACCGCGAGAAGGCGCGACCGACCTCCTCCCACGGGGCGGTCGTGGCGTCATCGTGCATCAGGCTCAGAAAGTCGGCGCGAACCGGGACGCGTTCCATCAGCAAGGCCGCGCGGTAGAGGCAGCCCTCCCGCCACCATGCGGCCGCGATCGGCGCAGGGACCGGCAAGCCGCGCTCACGGAGGCCCTCCAGAAGGTGCACTTCACGCACGCCGCGCGTCCGGGATTCCCCCAGCCACAGGTAGTGCTCAGCGCTGAGCCGCGACGCCAGGCCACCGCGCCGATAGGTCCGCAACACCGCGGATCCGAAGGGGCCGTCGAGGTACCACGCACCGCCCCGCCCGCCGGTCCCGATGGGCAAGGCATTCGCCCCGTAGCGACGCACATCGAACCACTCCGCCCGCGCACGCGCCGCCCATGCGCGGGCGGCATGCACGCGGGGCAAACCGGCGTCGGCGCGGGGTTCGGGGGCTATCATGAGGGCCAGTCTAGCAAGCGCCTCCACCGTGCCCGCCGACGCTCCGTCGATCTGCCTGCTCCGTTTGTCCGCGCTCGGCGACGCGACGCATGTCGTGCCCCTCGTGCGGTCGATCCAGCGCCACCGTCCGGGCGCTTCGATCACGTGGATCGCCGGCAAGACCGAAGCCGCGATGCTGCGCGGCCTCGAAGGCGTCGAACTGCTGGTCTTCGACAAGGCGTCCGGCTGGCGCGGCATCGCCGCCCTCCGCCACTCGCTGGCCGGACGGCGCTTCGACGTGCTGCTGCAGATGCAACTCGCGCTGAGGGCCAACCTGCTCTCGACGCTGGTCCGCGCCGAACGGCGGATCGGCTACGACGTCGCGCGCTCGAAGGAGGGGCACGGCTTCGTGATCCGCGAGCGCATCCCGGCGGGAGGCCACCATGTGCTGGATGCCTTCGCCCGGTTCGGCGAAGCGATCGGCATCCCGCAGGGGCGCGTCGAATGGCGCCTTCCCGTGCCCGACGAAGCGCACGACTGGGCGATCGCGCAGCTCCCCGGCGAGACGCCGACGCTCCTCGTCTCCCCCTGTTCCAGCCATCCGCTCAGGAACTGGGCGCCCGAGCGCTATGCCGCCATCGCCGCACGGGCCCTGCAGCGGGGCTGGCGCGTCGCGCTGTGCGGCGGGCCGAGTCCGCTGGAACGCGCGACGGCCGACGCCATCCTCGCCGCCCTGCCCTCGCACACGGGCGTGATCGACCTCGTCGGCAAGGACACCTTCAAGCGCTTCCTCGCCCTGTGCGCGCGCGGCACGGTCCTGTTGGGCCCGGACTCCGGCCCGGTGCACATGGCGAATGCGATGGGCACCCGCGTCATCGCCCTCCACGCCTGCACGGACCGCGAACGCAGCGGGCCCTACAGCGACCGGCGGTGGTCGCCCAACCGCTACGACGAGGCCGCGCGGCGCTTCCTCGGGACGCCCGCGGAAGCGCTGCCGTGGGGCAAGCGCATCGAATTCCCCGGCGTGATGGACCTCGTCACCGTCGACGAGGTCACCGAGCGCTTCGACGACTGCGCGGCCGACCTGGGCCGCTGAGGCCGCCGCTCAGCGCCGCGTCGGCCTGGCGGCACCGGGGGCGTGGTAGTCCGAGTAGCTCTTTTCTTCGACGTAGGTCGAGCCGAGCGCGAGGTTGATGTCCTTCTTCACCTTCGCCCTCTCGTCGTTCTCGAAGTACACCGCACGGGCAAGCCGGACGAACTCGGCATCGAAGGCCTGCGCCTTCTCCTTCATGCGGATGTCGTCCTCGATGACCCAGAGGCGCTCGTTGACCGCCTTCAATGCGGCACGAAGCGCCGCGATGTCCACGCGGGAGGCCGGGTGCGCCGCCCACGTCGCCTGCAGCGCCTCGAGCTCGCGGCGCACGTTGGCGAGCTTGGCCTCGTCCCGGATGCGCTCGGCCTTGATCTCGAGGATGGCGATCTTGTCGAGCAGTTCGCCGAACGACACCGGGACGCTGATCTCTGCCATGGGGGCACTCCGTTTCGGGGCCGGCAGTCTAGCGCGGGCGCGATCGCCGGCCGGAAAAAAACAAGGCGCCCGGGGGCGCCTTGTCGTATCTGGCGGAGAGGGAGGGATTCGAACCCTCGAGGCGCTATGAACGCCTGCCTGATTTCGAGTCAGGTACAATCGACCACTCTGCCACCTCTCCGGTGGGCTGCCCGACGGCACGAGGCCGTCTACGCAGGCGCGGCATCGTACACGGCCGCGCGCGTCGCGCCAAGCCCGGGGTGCGGCGGGCCTCCGGTTCCCCGCCGCGTGCAAGGAGCACCCCATCCATGATCGAGTTCGGCCACTTCAGCCACGCGGGACTGCGCCGCGACCTCAACGAGGACACCTACTTCGGCGATGCGGGCCTGGGGCTCTGGCTGGTCGCCGATGGCATGGGTGGCCACGACTCCGGCGAAGTGGCGAGCGCCTTGGCCCGCGACACCATCGTCCGCGAAGTCCGCGCGGGACGCGGACTCGAGGAAGCGATCCGCCAGGCGGACGAGGAGATCCTCCGGCAATCGCGGCGGCGCCAGCAGGGCATGCCGATGGGCACCACCATCGTCGCGGCCCGGGTCCGCGCCGCCGGCCTGTTCGAGATCGCCTGGGTCGGCGATTCCCGCGCCTATCTCTGGGACGGCCGCCTGCGGCAGGTCTCGTCCGACCACAGCTACGTGCAGGAACTGATCGACCGCGGCCAGCTCACGCCGGAGCAGGCGCGAAGCCACCCGCACCGCAACGTCGTGACGAAGGCCCTCGGCGTGACGGAGCCCGGGCGGCTGGGGATCGAGACGGTGTCGGGCGAGCTCAAGCCCGGCATGCAGATCCTGCTGTGCAGCGACGGCCTGACCGAAGACGTCGACGACGCGACGATCGCGCGGGTGATCGCCCAGAAGGACATCAGCGCCCAGGAGGGTGTCGAGCACCTCGTCGCGGCCGCGCTGGACGCCGGCGGCAGCGACAACATCACCGCGATCCTGCTGCGCCGCGCCTGATCAGCCCGCGGCGTCCCAGAGCGCCGCGCCACCGGCTTTCGTCGCGACGGCGGCGAGCCGGGCGAGGTGCGCCTCCCGCTCGTCCTCGCGAAGCCCCCGGCGGACGACCGCGGCCAGCGGGGCCAGCACCACCTCGCCGACCTCCGCGCCCCCTGCCAACGGGGCATCGGCCCCCAGGGCGAACTCGCCCTGCCCCGAGGTCATCGCCAGGTAGACGTCCGCCAGCAGTTCGGCATCGAGCAGCGCCCCGTGCAGGGTCCGGTGGCCGTTGTCCACGCCGAGCCGCTTGCACAGCGCATCCAGCGAGTTGCGCTGGCCCGGGAAGCGCTGCTTGGCCAGCGCCAGCGTGTCCAGCACGCCGGCGGCATGGTGGTCGATGGTGCCGGCATCCGGCCCGAGGCGTCCGAGCTCGGCGTTGAGGAAGCCGACGTCGAAGGCCGCGTTGTGGATCACCAGCTCCGCGCCGCGGATGAAGTCGAGGAATTCCGCCGCCACCTCTTCGAAGCGCGGCTTGTCTCGCAGGAAATCGAGCGTGAGGCCGGTGACCTCGGCCGCGCCGGGCTCCATCTCGCGATCCGGGTTCAGGTATCGATGGAAGTGGCGGCGCGTCGGGCGGCGCTCGACCAGCTCGATGCAGCCGATCTCGACGACGCGGTTGCCCTTTTCCCAGGACAGGCCGGTGGTCTCGGTGTCGAGGATGACCTGCCTCATGCCGCCTCCCCGTCACGGAAACGCTCGGCCTGCGCGCGGGCCAGCGCGTCGACGCGTTCGTTGTCGACATGCCCGGCATGGCCCTTCACCCACTGCCAGCGGATGCGGTGCGGCTGCCGCGCGGCATCGAGGCGCTGCCAGAGGTCCTGGTTCTTGACCGCGCCACCACCGGCCGTCTTCCACCCCTTGCGCTTCCAGCCGGGCAGCCACTCCTCGATGCCCTGCAGGACGTACTTCGAATCGCTGTGCAGCACGGCCTCGCAGGGCTGCCGCAGGGCCTCGAGCGCGGAGATCGCCGCCATCAACTCCATCCGGTTGTTGGTCGTCTGCGGCTCGCCGCCGCAGAGTTCCTTCTCCACCCCGTTGAACCGCAGCAGCGCCGCCCAACCGCCGGGCCCGGGGTTGCCGAGGCAGGCGCCGTCGGTATGGATCTCGATCGATTTCATGCGCCGATTCTACGGGCGCCAGCGGCTCAGGCGACCGGCACGCCGCCCGCCCGGGACCAGTCGGTGGCGGCCCGGCGAAGGGGCGTCAACGCGGCCTCCCGCTTGATCGCGAGGATCGCCCAAGCGATCCGGCCGGCGCCGCCGTGCAGGGGGCCATCGGCGGTGGCGCCCGCCGGGACCCGCCAACGCGGCCCGAGTCGGCGCTCGTCGACGGGCAGGAGCCCCGCCTCGACCAGCCAGCGGGCGACGCGCGACGCCGGCATGGCGCGAAGGCCGTGCCCCGACCAGCGCCACCGGGCGGCGCCGAGCGGATTGAGCCCCAGCACCAGCAGGCGGCCTTCGGGGCACAGGGCCCGGGCGGCTTCGGCAACCAGCGCCCGCGGGTCGGGAACCTCCTCGAGGGCGAAGCACAGGTCCACGCGGGCGACGACGCCCCCGGGCAACGGCCAGGTCGCCGCGTCGGCCCGCCACGGCCCCGTCCAGACCGCACCTTCACGGTGCAGCAGATGGGTCGTCGCGAAGCTCGCCGCGGGATCGGGGGCCGGCCAGTCGGCCATCGGCCGGAAGCAGAGCCGGACCTGCCCGCCGGGCGCGGCCGGGGCCACCGCGGTCCATGCCGCCTGCGCCGGCAACAGGAGCGCACGGGCCTGCGCCGTGGACCACCACGCCCCGGTCGGAGCGGCTTGACGGGACGAACGGACGGGCGGCATGGTCGGGATTGTGCGGCAAAGCCCCGCGACGGTCATCGTTTCCCGTGTCCACGCTCCTGGCCTTCCGCGCGCTGCGCGACAACCTCGTCTGGGCACTCGTGGACGGGCGGGGGCAGGCCCTCGTCGTGGATCCCGGCGAGCTGGCACCGGTCGAGCCCGCGCTGGCCGGGGGGCTGCGCGTCGACGCCATCCTGCTCACCCACCACCATGCCGACCACACGGGCGCGGCTCGCGCGCTGTCCGAACGCACCGGCGCACCGGTCTTCGGCCCGCGGGACCCCCGCCTCCCGGAGGGCAGCCTCCCGATGTCCGCGGGCGCGGCGACGCTTCCCGGGGACTGGCAGGTCGAGGTGATCCCGGTCCCCGGCCATACGCACCACCACGTCGCCTTCCTCGCCGACGGCCACCTGTTCTGCGGGGACACCCTGTTCAGCCTCGGCTGCGGGCGGCTGTTCGAGGGCACGCCGGCCGAAATGCTGGCCTCGCTCGACCGCCTTGCCGCCCTGCCGGACGGCACCCGCGTCTGCTGTGGCCACGAGTACACCTTGGACAACGCCCGCTTCGCGGCCGTCGTCGAGCCATCGAACGCGGCCCGCGACGCCTGGGTGGACGAGGCGCGGAGACGCCTCGCCGACGGGCGCCCATCCCTGCCCTCGACGATCGGCATCGAGCGGGCGGCCAATCCGTTCCTGCGCATCGACCAGCCCTCGGTCCGCGACCCGGTTGCGGCGCGGGAGGGCGGCGTGGATGACCGCGTCGCGACCTTCACCGCCCTGCGCCGCTGGAAGGACGGCTTCGCATGAAACGCCTCGCGGCCCTCGTCCTGCCCGGCCTGTTCGTGGCTGGCTGCGCGACCACCCCTCCGCCGTCCTCGACCGCCTTGCCGCTGCCGGCACCCGTGCCCGTGGAGGCGACGCCGCTGCCCGCGCCCGCCGAACCGCCGCCCGCCGAGCCCGCGGCGGTGCCCGCGACACCGGCGCGCATCGCCGACGGCGATGCCCTGTTCGAACGGCTCCGCGGTCGACTGCAATCCCCGGCCTGCGACGAGGGCAGCCGGAGCGGCACATGGCGCCGTCGCTATGCTGGGCATGCGACCGCCTTCGAGGCCAAGCTCCGTCGCGGCCTGCCCCTGCTCGCCTACGTCGTCGAGGAAGTCGAGCGACGGGACCTCCCCGGGGAATTCGCGCTGATCCCCATCGTCGAAAGCGCGTTGCGGCCGGAGGCGCGGGGGATCGGCGGCCCCACGGGGCTCTGGCAGATGGTCGCCGGCACCGCGCGGCACCACGGCGTCCGCGTCGGCGGGGGCTACGACGGACGGCTGTCGCCGGTCGACTCGACCCGCGCGGCCCTCGACTACCTCGTGGCCCTGCAGGGCGAGTTCGACGGCTGGCGCGCCACGGCCATGGCCTACAACGCCGGCGACGGGCGGCTCCGCCGCGCGCTCGCGCGGTCAGGCGACGCCGACGTCTCGGCCGAGCACCGCCGTCCCGCCGGCCTCGCGACCGTCACCTACGACTACGTCGCGAAGCTGGAGGCGCTCGCCTGCCTCGTCGCCGAGCCGGATCGCCACGGCGTGCGACTGCCTGCCGACGCCTTCGCCCCGCTCGAGGCCAGGAACGTCCCGTCGGACGTCCCCGGCCTGCCGGCGCTCGCGCGCCGGTGGGGCGTCGACGAGGCGACGCTGCGCCGATGGAATCCGTCGCATCGCTCGGCGCGCTGGACCGCCGCCACGTCGCGCCACGTGCTGCTGCCATCGGACCAGCCCCGCCCGATGGCCTCGTCGATGTCCGCCGCGCCGCGGGCGCCGGCGGAGGCGCCGCCGCCCGTCGATCCATCCGAGGAGGCACGGCACCACCGCGTCGTCGCGGGGGAAACCCTGTGGCGGATCGCCCGACGCTATGGGGTCGCGCTGGAGGCGCTGCGCGCCGCCAACGGGCTCGCCGAAGGCGACACGCTGCGGGTCGGCGTCCGTCTGCGGATCCCCGACTGACCGCTCCAGACTGCGGCGTACAGTTGGCGCAGCTTGCCGCGCCCGCCACACTGTCCGATGGGTGCCGCGTCGGCACCGGTACCTTGAGGAGGTTCCATGGGTTTCCTTGCGGGCAAGCGCGCCCTGATCACCGGCATCGCCAGCCAGCGTTCGATCGCTAACGGCATTGCCGAGGCCATGCGTCGCGAAGGCGCCGAACTGGCGTTCACCTACCAGAACGAGAAGCTCAAGTCGCGCGTCGAAGAGGCCGCTGCCGAGTACGGCTCGAACATCGTCATCCCACTCGACGTGGCCGAT
>JAJTHD010000090.1 GCA_021297925.1 Lysobacteraceae bacterium | reverse complement strand
TCCGTCGAGGTGATGAAGACGCTGGGCCCGCGCATCCCGGTGTTCGGCGTCTGCCTCGGCCACCAATCGCTGGGGCAGGCCTTCGGCGGCGACGTCGTGCGCGCCAAGGTCATCATGCATGGCAAGACTTCGCCGATCCGCCACGCCGGCTTGGGCGTGTTCGCCGGTATTCCCGACCCGTTCGAGGCCACGCGCTACCACTCGCTGGTGGTGAAGCAGGAGACCCTGCCCGCCGCGCTCGAAGTCACCGCATGGACGGAAGGCGAAGACGGCGGCATCGACGAGATCATGGGCTTGCGCCATCGCGAGTTCCCGGTCGAAGGCGTGCAGTTCCACCCCGAGTCCATCCTCACGCAGCACGGCCACGCGCTGCTGAAGAACTTCATCGAGCGTCGCTGATGCGTGCGGTTCTTCTCGCCTCCGCATTCGCCGCGCTGTGCCTCGGGGCACTTCCGGTCCTCGCGGTCCCATCGACGGATGCCGAACCTGCGCCTTCGGCCCGCACCGCGGGCGCCGAGCGCCTCGACGGCGCCAGTGCCGAATCGTTTGCCGACAGCCTTGCCGCGCTCGAGGCGGACATGGGGGATGCCGCGAAGCTGGCCCTGCACATGAAGCTCGCGCAGGTGCGGGCCAAGTTGGCCGAGCAGCGCGGCCGCCCGCTCACCGACGCGGAGTTCGCCACGGCGCTGGACGGCAAGACGCTGGCCGAGCTCGACACCCTCGCCGACGCCGCGCCGACGCACATCACCATCGACATCGAAACCAGCGACGACACCTGACCATGCCTTTGTCCCCCCAGCAGGCGCTCCAGCGCATCATCGAGCACCGCGAGATCTTCCACGACGAGATGATCGACCTGATGCGCCAGGTCATGCGCGGCGATGTCTCGCCGGTGATGACCGCGGCCATCTTCATCGCGCTGCGCGTGCGCAAGGAAACGGTCGGCGAGATCGCTGGTGCCGCGGAAGTGATGCGCGAGTTCTCCGCGAAGGTCGAGGTGGCCGATCCGGCGCACTTCGTCGACATCGTCGGCACCGGTGGCGACGGCGCGCACACCTTCAATATCTCGACCGCCAGCATGTTCGTGGCGGCGGCGGCCGGCGCCACGGTGGCCAAGCACGGCAACCGCAGCGTCAGCTCGAAGTCGGGCAGCGCCGACGTGCTGGAAGCACTCGGCTGCGCCATTGAGCTGCAGCCGGCGCAAGTGGCGGCCTGCCTCGCCGAGAGCGGCATGGGCTTCATGTACGCGCCGATCCACCATCCGGCGATGAAGAACGTCGCGCCGGTGCGCCGCGAAATGGCCGTGCGCACGCTGTTCAACATCCTCGGGCCGCTGACCAATCCGGCGGGTGCGCCGAACATCCTGATGGGCGTCTTCCATCCCGACCTCGTCGGCATCCAGGCCCGCGTGCTGAAGAAGCTCGGCAGCAAGCGCGCCCTGGTGGTCTGGGGCCGCGACGGCGTCGACGAGATCTCGCTCGGCGAGCGCACCTTGGTCGGTGAACTGCGCAACGGCGAGATCAGCGAGTACGAGATCGCCCCGGAGGATTTCGGTCTGGCCCGCGCGCCGCTGTCGGCGCTCCGCGTCGACGACCCGCAAGCCTCGAAGGCGATGCTGCTCGAGGCCATCGAAGGTCGGGGCGGCCCCGCTGCCGACGTCGTCGCACTGAACGCCGGCGCCGCGCTCTATGCCGCCGGCATTGCCGTGAGCATCCAGGACGGCCTCGCCCGTGCTCGCGCCGAAATGGCGAAGGGCACGCCGCGCGCGAAGCTCGACCAGTTCGTCGCCCTGACGAACGCCAAGGCCGGAGCCGGCGCATGAGCGACATCCTGCAGAAGATCCTCGCCCGCAAGGCCGAGGAAGTCGCCGCCCGTCGAGCCCAGGCCCCGCTGGCCGAGGTGGCCGCCCGTGCCCGCGATGCGTCGCCGGTCCGCGGCTTCGCCGCTGCGCTCGAAGCGAAGATCGCCGTCGGCCACGCCGCGGTGATCGCCGAGGTGAAGAAGGCGAGCCCGTCGAAGGGCGTGCTGCGCGCCGACTTCCGTCCCGCAGACATCGCCGCCAGCTACGAACGCGGCGGCGCGGCCTGCCTCTCGGTGCTGACCGACGTGGACTTCTTCCAGGGCCACGACGACTACCTCGTGCAGGCCCGTTCGGCCTGCGCGCTGCCGGTGCTGCGGAAGGACTTCACCGTCGACGAGTACCAGATCCACGAGGCCCGCGCGCTCGGCGCCGACGCCATCCTGCTGATCGTCGCAGCACTCGACGATGCGCAGCTCGCAGGCTTCAGCAACCTCGCGATGGGCCTGGGCCTCGACGTGCTGGTGGAAGTGCACGACGCCGACGAGCTCGAGCGTGCGCTGCAGACGGCTTCGCCGCTGATCGGCATCAACAACCGCAACCTGCGCACCTTCGACGTCTCGCTCGATGCCACGCTTGGCATGAAAGCCTCGGTGCCGGCGGACCGTCGCCTCGTCACCGAGAGCGGCATCCTTGCCCGCACGGACGTGGAAACGATGCGCACTGCCGGCGTGCATGCCTTCCTCGTCGGCGAAGCCTTCATGCGCGCCGAGGAGCCCGGCGAGGCCCTGCGCGCGCTGTTCGACTGAGTGCGATGCGGCGCCATGAGGGCGCCGCCGGGTCCCGCTTCAGCGGGTGCCGTACACCACGATGGTCTTGCCGCGGGCGTGCAGCAGGCCCTGCTCCTGCAGCTGCTTGAGGACGCGGCCGGCCATTTCGCGCGAGCAGCCGACGATCCGCGCCAGCTCCTGGCGCGACACGCGGATCTGCGTGCCCTGCGGGTGGCTCATCGCGTCCGGTTCCTGGCAGAGATCGTGCAGGGCGCGGACGATGCGGCTTCCCACGTCGAGGAAGGCGAGGCGGCTGGCTTTGCGGCTGGTTTCGAGCAGGCGCTTCGAGAGCTGGGCGCCGATCACGTAGAGCAGCTTCGGCGCATCGGCCGAGAGCGGGCCGGTGAGCAACTGGTGCAGGCGCTCGTAGCTGATCTCGGCGAGTTCGACCGGCGATCGGGTGCGCAGCGTCACCACGCGCTTGTCGGCCTTCACGAAGAGACCCATCTCGCCAACGAAGTCGCCGGGGTTGGCGTAGCTCAGGACCAGTTCGCGATCCTCGGATTCCTCGCTGATCACGCTGACCGAGCCGGAGACCACGTAGTACAGCGTCGTGGCCGCATCGCCCGGGCGGAACACGTCGGTGCGGTTCGGGTACTTGCGTCGATGGCACTGGTCGAGGAAGCGCGCCAGCGTGGCTTTGTCGAGGTCCAGTGGCGAACTGGCCACCTGCGAGCGGACCGTCGGGGTCAGCAGGGTGGCGGAGGCGGTCTGGATCATGGGGCGTCCCTTCGAAGCGTTTCCTTAGCTTATGGCCCCCGGGACTGTGGATTCAATCGCATTTTCGCCCCGCTGACCCGAAAGGGTGGCCCCCGGGGGCGCGTTGCCCGATAATCCCGGCCCCTTAGCGCCACCCCTCCTCAAGGACCCCCGCCGTGGTCAAGCCGCTGCCGCGTCTCCGCCTGCAAGGTTTCAACAACCTGACCAAGGCGCTGAGCTTCAACATCTACGACGTCTGCTACGCGGTCACCGAGGAGCAGCGCCAGCGCTACATCGAGTACATCGACGAGGCGTACAACGCCGAGCGCCTGACCCAGATCCTGACCGACGTGGCCGAGATCATCGGCGCGAACATCCTCAACGTGGCCCGCCAGGACTACGATCCGCAGGGCGCCTCGGTGACGATCCTCATCAGCGAGGAGCCGGTGATCGACAAGAAGGCCGCGGGCAAGGAGATCATCGCCGACGCCGTCGTCGAGCACGACGAGGCCCCGGAAGCCTCGGTGGTCGCGCACCTCGACAAGTCGCACATCACGGTGCACACCTACCCGGAAACGCACCCGCACAACGGCATCGCGACCTTCCGCGCCGACATCGACGTGGCGACCTGTGGCGTCATCTCGCCGCTGAAGGCCTTGAACTACCTGATCGAAAGCTTCGAGTCCGACATCGTGATCATGGACTACCGCGTCCGCGGCTTCACCCGCGACGTGAAGGGCACGAAGCACTACATCGACCACCGCATCAACTCGATCCAGGACTTCCTCGCGAAGCCCATCAAGGCGAAGTACGAGATGATCGACGTGAACGTCTACCAGGAGAACATCTTCCACACGAAGATGCACCTGAAGGAGTTCGACCTCGACACCTACCTCTTCGAGGAAAAGGCGAAGAACCTCAGCTTCAAGGACCGCCTCCGCATCGAGGCGCAGCTGAAGCGCGAGATCGAGGAACTGTTCCACGGGCGCAACCTGACCTGAGCATGGGCCTCGCCTGGCTCTGGTTGCTGGCGGCCGGCCTGCTCGAGATCGTCTGGGCGGTCGGCCTGAAGTACAGCGAGGGCTTCAGCCGCCTCGGCCCCAGTGCGATCACCATCGCCGCCATGGCCGCCAGCTTCTGGTGCCTCGCCCGTGCGCTGCGCGAGATCCCGCTCGGCACCGGCTACGCGGTGTGGGTGGGCATCGGCGCCGTCGGCACCGCCATCGCCGGCGTGCTGTTGTTTTCCGAACCGGTCACCTGGCCGCGCGCGTTCTGCGTGGGCCTGATCCTCGCCGGCATCATCGGCCTCAAGCTCACGGCCGGCTGAGGCCCCGCGGCCTGCCTCGGCCGCCGGATCAGAGCCGGTAGGCGACGGTCTTCATCAGCTTCGACGTGAGCGCCATCGCCTGCGGGATGGGGGGTGGCAGCGGGCGCGCGCCGGCCTCCGTCGCATGGTCGGCGTGCCGGGCCTCGTCCGCCTTCATGGCCTCCAGGATGGCCCGCGAGCGCGCGTCGGCCGGCGGCAGGGCCTCGAGGTGCTCTGCGAGGTGGGCTTCGACCTGGCGTTCGGTCTCGACCACGAAGCCGAGGTTCCAGCCGTCCCCGCGCCAGCCCGCGGCGAGCCCGATGGCGAAGCTGCCCGCGTACCAGACCGGGTTGAACAGGCTGGGCCGGCTGTCGAGTTCGTCGAGCCGGTCCGCGCACCACGCGAGGTGGTCCGTCTCCTCCTGCGCGGCGTCGAGAAGGTGGCGTCGCGTCGCCTCGTCACGGGCCACGGCCGCTTGCCCGAGGTAGAGCGCCTGCGCGCAGACTTCGCCGGTGTGGTTGATCCGCATCAGGCCGGCCGCATGCCGGCGTTCGGCGTCCCCCAGGGGCGCGGGAGCGGCGTGCGCGCCCGGGTTGGGGCGTGCGGGGTGCGGGCGGGCGAACAGGGTGGCCAAGGCGGCCTGGGCCTCGCCGATCAGGCGGTCGGCCGGGCTCGGCGGCTGGCGGAAGGCGGGAGCAGCGGGCATGGGCGGGGCTGGGGGTTGGATCGGGGCGGGCGCTGGCATCGCAGGCCGTGCCTGAGTATCCTGCGCGCCCTGCGTCCGGGGCGCCAGCCCGCGAGGACGTCCGGCTGAACACCGCGCAGACCCCGCCCTTGCCAAAGGCCGGGCGGCCAGCTATCCTTTTTCGTCTACCCTTTCACTTTGCTTCTGGATCAGTCATGAAGAGCATGACCGTCAGCGCCAAGGCCGAGACCGTCCAGCGCGACTGGTTCGTTGTCGACGCGACCGGCAAGACCCTCGGCCGCCTGTGCTCGGAGCTGGCGTTCCGCCTGCGCGGCAAGCACAAGCCCACCTGGAGCCCGCACGTCGACACCGGCGATTACTTCGTCGTGATCAATGCCGACAAGATCGCGGTCACCGGCAACAAGCTCAAGGACAAGATGTACTACCGGTTCACCGGCCACATCGGCAACTTGAAGTCCGAGTCCCTCGAGCAGGCCCTCGACCGCCACGCCGAGCGTGTGATCGAGATCGGCGTCAAGGGCATGCTGCCGAAGACCCCTCTGGGCCGCGCGATGTTCCGCAAGCTCAAGGTGTACACCGGCGCCGAGCACCCGCACACCGCCCAGCAGCCCAAGCCGCTGGACCTGTAAACAGAGACCGCACATGGCACTCCAGCAGAATTACGGCACCGGCCGCCGCAAGTCCTCGACCGCCCGCGTGTTCCTGCGCAAGGGCACGGGCAACATCACCGTCAACGGCCGTCCGCTCGACGAGTTCTTCGGCCGCGAGACCTCGCGCATGATCGTGCGCCAGCCGCTCGAGCTGACGAAGACCACCGAGCAGTTCGACATCCTCGTGACGGTCGAAGGCGGTGGCACCACCGGCCAGGCCGGCGCGATCCGCCTCGGCGTCGCCCGCGCGCTGGTCGAGTACAACGACACGCTGAAGCCGGAGCTGCGCAAGGCCGGTTTCATGACCCGCGACGCCCGCGAAGTCGAGCGTAAGAAGGTCGGCCTCCACAAGGCCCGTCGCGCCACGCAGTTCTCGAAGCGCTAAGCTTCGGCCCGGCGCCGGCATGGCCGGCGCTAGTGCTCTGGATCCACAGCCCGTTAGCCAAGCGGTAAGGCACCTGACTCTGACTCAGGCATTCGGTGGTTCGAATCCATCACGGGCTGCCAATACGGCAGACGAAGGCCCCCTCGC
Organism: Lysobacteraceae bacterium; assembly: GCA_021297925.1. GTDB lineage: Bacteria > Pseudomonadota > Gammaproteobacteria > Xanthomonadales > Xanthomonadaceae > Silanimonas. The sequence goes on along the minus strand of JAJTHD010000090.1, from coordinate 11,180 downwards.
GGGGCCTTCGTCGTTTCGGGACTTGCCGTGGCGACTTCACCGCGAGAAGGGGGGGCTAAACTCTCGCTGCGGCGCGAGTCGCGCTCCCCCCCCCTTGGTCATGGAGTCCTCGGTGCGTATCCCCTCATCCTCGCTTTGCGTCTTTTTTTTGCTGGGCTCTGCTGTCGCGGAAGCAGGCAGTTTGCGCTGTGACCACTGCGACGCCCGCGGTTTCGAGAGTGCCGCCCGCGCCATGGGTGCGGGGAGCCATGTCATCTTTTCCGTGACGCAGGGCGTTGCCGCCGGTTTCGTCGTCGAGCGCGAGGTGCTCGATCGCCGAGGCGGTTCCCAAGTCCAGTTCTTCGCTTACCGGCGGCCGTTGACCGCCGATGAGGCTGCGCAGTTCGAGGCGGTGAAGCGCATCTATCGCGAGACGGGCCCCTCGTTGATGTACGAGGTGGTCGTGCCCATCCGCGACATTCCGATCCAGCAGCCCTTGGACTTCTCCGGGATGACGGCCTACGAGTTTGCAAGGCGGATGGGAGACTGGCACCGCGTCGCCCAAGGCGTGGTGCAGTGGGGAAGGACGTACAGTCCCCTCGCGCAGGCAGGCCAGTGGTGGCAGGTGGCCGGGTCGGTCGTCGGTGCGGCGGGCGCCGAGCTGGAAGTCACCGTCGTCTTCGCGTGCGGCGGGCGCGTGACGTATCGGATGGACTATGGCGACGAGACGATGGCGGAGCAGCGCGGACCCATCCGCGACACCAACAACAACATCATTCCGACACCGACCGATTCCCCTGCCGTGCAAAATGGTTCGGTGGTCTTCGCGAACACGGTCTCGGTGGACAGGATGAATGAGCACCTTTCGAACATCGGTAGCCCGCTGCGCTTCCCGCTGCCGCCGCCCACGTGCCGCCCGCCGGGCCCTATCGTCTATGAATGCGCATGGGGCCCGGGCATGATCACCTACTCGTGTCGCCGACTCGGCGTCACCGGCTGCTGATCATCGCCAGCTCTGAAAACGGCCACTTCCGTGGCCGTTTGCTTTTCGGCGGTCCGCCCTGCCGGGATCAGGCACGGAATCGGCCTCAGCGGTTCTTCCGCACCTCGCCGGCGCTGATCACGACGTCCGCCGCGCGGCGAGCGAACAGGCCGTTGGTGACGACGCCGGGGATCTGGTTGAGTTCGCGCTCGAGGGTGAGCGGGTCGGCGATGCGGAGGTTGTGCACGTCGAGGATCCAGTTGCCGTTGTCGGTGGTGACCCCCTCGCGCCAGACCGGCTGGCCGCCGAGGGCTACGATCTTCCGGCCCACCAGCGAACGCGCCATCGGGATGACTTCGACCGGCAGCGGAAAGCGGCCGAGGACGTCGACTTCCTTGGCCTTGTCGATGATGCAGACGAAGGTCTTGCTCGCCTCGGCGATGATCTTCTCGCGCGTCAGCGCGGCACCACCGCCCTTGATCAGCCGGTTGTGCGGGTCGCATTCGTCGGCGCCATCGACGTAGAGCGACAGCGGGCCGGCGGCGTTCAGGTCCATCACGCGGATTCCGAGCGACTTCAGCTGGGCGGTGCTCTGCTCCGAGCTGGAGACGGCCGCCTCGATGCGGTCCTTCCAAGCCGCGAGGCCGTCGATGAAGTGCTTCACCGTCGAGCCGGTGCCGACGCCGACGACCATGCCGTCCTCGACGTACTCGAGGGCCTTCAGCGCCGAAGCGCGCTTCTGTTCGTCGGCGGTGCTCATGGGCGTTGCTTCTCCAGCGTGAGGATGTGCTTCCACTGCGCGGCGGTCACCGGCAGCACGGACAGGCGGTTGCCCCGCCGCAGCAGGGCGAAATCGTCGAGCGCCTCGGCGTGCCCGCGGAGCTCGTCGAGGGAAATGGGGCGCGACAGATTGCGTTCGAAGCCGACGTCGACCAGCCACCAGCGCGGGTCCTCGCGCGTGCTTTTCGCGTCGTAGTAGTCGGACGCCGGCTCGAACTGGGTGGGGTCGGGGTAGGGCGTCGACGCGACCGTGGCGAGGCCGTAGATGCCGGGGACGTCGGCGTTGGAGTGGTAGAAGAACACGCCGTCGCCGACGCGCATCTGCTTCCACATGAAGTTACGGGCTTGGTAGTTGCGCACGCCGCTCCAGGGTTCGCTGCCGACGCGCGCGAGGTCGTCGATGGAGAACTCGTCCGGTTCGGACTTCATCAGCCAGTACTGGCGGGCGGGCGCGGGCATCGGCGGGGCGATCAGGGCGTTGGCGGGAAGCGGCGCAGGCCGGAGGGGGTGGCGACGGCGTCGAGCGGCACGTCCCAGTCGGCGGCGTCGAGGCTGTCGACCTCCTGCCAGTCGTAGGCGATGCCGATCAGGCGCAGGGAGGACGTGCCATCCGTCGAGGCCGCCCCGACGTCGCGGCGATGGAAGGCGAAGCTGCGGTCGTACCAGCCGCCGCCCATCCCGAGCCGGTGGCCGCGCGCGTCGAAGGCGAGCAACGGCGCAAGCACGACGGCCATCGCATCCGGCTCGAGCAGGGGACCTTCCGCGGGTTCCGGGATGCCATGGCGGTTCGGCGCCAGGGGCTGGCCGGCGCACCACGCGCGGAAGCGGAGGCGGCCGTCCTCGTGCAGCACGGGCAGGCACCAGCGCAGGGTGGCGGGCAGTGAGGACTGCACGGCATGCAGCGGCAACTCGCCCCCGACGGCCCAGTAGCCCGCGAGCCGCCCGGCATGGGCTTCGAGCGCGGGCCGCAGCGCGGCCGCAATGGCCGCCGCGGCGTCGAGGCGCTCGCGCGGCGCGAGGGCCTGCCGACGGCGGCGCATCGACGCACGCAGGTCGCGACGGGCGTCGGTGGCGGCGTCGGAGTCGGTCATGCGGGCCCGGTGAGGCGGGAAGGGAGGGCGGCGCGGGCGTGCGGCCGCGCGTCGCCGGAAATGAAGACGTCCTCCGCCGTGCCGATGCGTGCGCAACGACCTTGATCCCGAGGATCAAGTGGGAATGCCGTCATCGACTTCAGGCTTTCCGCGGCAGGGCGGACATGCACACCGGCGATGAAGCGGGATTCCCGGGCCGTTTTTATGGGTCAAGGCGAAATGTTGGCGCACGCTGTCGGGCACAGCAGAGGACGCCGGACCAGTATAGCCGCGGGATGGTGTCGTCGCGGCGTGCTCGCCGTCGCCGTTCAGCGCACCGGCTGCGTGGCGAGGAGGGCCTCGACCTTCCGGTTCAGGTCCGCGATGCCGCGGCTCAGTTCGCCGTCGCGGCCTTCGAATTCGCGGCGGAAGCTGTTGACCTCGGCCGCGAGGTTCAGGGCGGCGATGATGGCGATGCGGTCGAACGCCGCCATGCGGTTGTCGCCGCGGATGCCGCGCATGCGGGCGTCCAGCAGCTGCGCCGCCGCCTGCAGGGCATCGCGCTCCTCCGGCTTGCAGCCGATGGCGAACTCGCGGTCGAGGATGCGGATCGAAACGCCTTCGCTCACGGCTTGGCCTCCAGGGACTTGAGGCGCTGGATCATCACCTCGACGCGGCTGCGCGCCTGTTCATTGCGCGACAGCAGCTGGGCGCGCTCGTCGGCGAGCTGCGCCTGCGCGTCGCGCAGCCGGGCATTCTCGTCGAGCAGGCGATGGACGAGCGCGGACAGGGCGTCGATGCGGGCGCCGAGGCGGGCCAGCTCGTCGCGAGGATCAGGGGGGGTGGACATCGATGGACTCCGGGATCAGGCGGTGGCCGGGGCGCGGGGCGCGCCCTGCCGGCCTCGGATGAAGGCGAGCGCGCGAGCGGGCTCGAGCGGCGGCGAGAGCCAGTAGCCTTGGATCTCGTCGCAGCCTTGGCCCCGAAGGTAGCCCAACTGCGCGTCCGTCTCGACCCCCTCGGCGACGACATGCAGGCCCAGGGAGTGCGCCATCGTGATCACCGTGGCGGTGATCGCCTTGTCGTCCGGGTCGTCGGTGAGGTCGCCGATGAACTCCTTGTCGATCTTGATCGTGTCGATCGGCAGGCGCTTCAGGTACACCAGCGACGAATAGCCCGTGCCGAAGTCGTCGATCGCGACGCGGACGCCGACCCGGCGCAGGTCGTGGAGCACCGCGAGGGCCTGCTCGGCGTTCTGCATCACCATGGTCTCGGTCACCTCGAGCTCGATCCGGCCGGGCGGCACGCCGGTCTCGGCGAGGATCGAGGCGACCTGGTCGGCCAGCGGCGCGCGCAGCAACTGCAGCACGGAGACGTTGATGCTGCAGGACAGATCGGCCATGCCCTCGTCGTGCCAGCCTCGAAGGGTGCGGCAGGCCTCGCGAAGCACCCATTCGCCGATGCCGAGGATGAGGCCGCTCTCCTCCGCCAGCGGGATGAACTGGGCCGGGCCGATCTCGCCGAGTTCGGCCGAGCGCCAGCGGAGCAGCGCTTCCACGCCGACCACGCGGTCGTTCCGGAGGCTCAGGCGCGGTTGGAACACCAGCCGGAACTCGTCCTGCGCCAGCGCCCGGCGCAACGCGGCGAGCAGGGTGGCGCGACGCCGGGCTTCGGCGTCCATGGCCTCGTTGTAGACCTCGACCGTGTTCCGGCCCCGCGCCTTGGCTTGGTACATCGCGGTGTCGGCGTACTTGAGCAGGTCGGTCGGGACCATCGCGTGATCGGGATACAGGCTGATCCCGATCGAGGGCGTGATGGCGACATGGTGGCGCTCGTCGACTTCCAGTGCCGTCGCAAAACCGGACAGGATGGTGCGTGCCAGCGCAAGGGCCGCCGCGCCGTCGGGCAGGTCCTCGACCACGACGGTGAATTCGTCGCCCCCGAGCCGCGCCACCGTGTCGGTCGGGCCCACGGAGGCCTGCAACCTCGCGGCGGCGGCCTTGAGCATCCGGTCGCCGGCGGCGTGGCCCAGCGAATCGTTGATCTCCTTGAAGTGGTCGAGGTCGATGAACAGCACCGCCACCCGGCTGCCCTGGCGGCGCGCGCGGATGATCGCCCGGGAGAGGCGCTCCGAAAGCAGGCTGCGGTTCGGCAGGCCCGTCAGCGTGTCGTAGCTCGCCAGGTAGCGCAGTTCCTGCTCCGCGCGCTTTTTCTGCGTGATGTCGTCCACCACGGCGACGAAGTGCGTCCGCAGGCCGTTGGCGTCGGTCACCTCGGACAACTCGATCCAGCCGAGGAACTCGCTGCCGTCCTTCCGGCGCTGCCACATCTCGCCCGACCAGTGGCCGGCATGGGCCAGGATGCCGCGGATCCGCTGGTAGAACTCGGCATTGTGCTGGCTGGAGTCCAGCACGCTCGAGGGCTGGCCCAAGGCTTCGGAGGCGGCCCAGCCGGTGACCCGTTCGAACGCGGCGTTCACGGCGACGAAGCGGAATTCCGGGTCGACCACCGACACGGCTTCGTTCATGTTGCGGAACACTTCGACCGCGACGCGTGCTTCGCGCTCGGCGGCGCGCAGGGCGTGGACATCGCGCGTGGTGCCGGCGAGACGGACCAGCGCGCCGGCGGCGTCGCGTTCGACCACGCGGCCGCGTGCGCGGACCCAGCGCCATCCCCCATCGCCGTCGCGGATGCGGTGCTCGGAGTCGAACCATTCCGTGTCGCCGTTGGCGTGGCGTTCGACGTGCTGCCGGAGCCGCGCCATGTCGTCGGGATGGACGAAGGGGTCGCGCCACGCGTTGATGGCGATGTCGGCGGGTGCCATCGGGCCGGCGAGCGACTGGATGCCCTGAAGACGCAGGTTGCCGCTGCGGACATCGAGTTCCCAGTAGGCGTCGCCGCTGCTCGCGAGCACGAGGTCGACCTGCTGCTTGAGCTTGCGGGCCTGTGCGACGCGCGCCTGCTCGTCGAGCGCACGTCGGCGCGCGGCCCGGGCCCATGCCACGAGGACGACCACGAGGGCCGACGCCAGCACGCTGGCCACGAACCACGCCATCCCCGGGCCGGCCCCGGCGAACAGCGCGCTGGCGGACGTGGCGGCTTCGGCCGGACTGCTCAGCATCACGCCAGGATCTCCAGCACGCCCACGGGGTGACAGTGTACGCAGCCCGCGTCCGCGGCTCCAAGCCGTCCACGGCTGATAGACTGGCCCGGATTCCGCGCCACCGGGCTTCACCGTGCCTGACTCCCTGCCCGCTTACGCCGACGTCGCCGCGCAGATCGATGCGCTGGCACTTTCCGTCGACCCTTCCGAACTCCACGGCTCGCTCTGCGCCCTGCGCTGCGGCGACGCGCGTCGCGCCAACTGGCTCGCCGAGGCCATGGCCGACGACAGCCTGCCGCCGCCGCCGTCCGGCTCCGCGCTCGCGGCCCTCGATGCGGCGACCGTCGCGCAGCTCGGGGAGGGCGACTTCGGATTGGAACTGCTGCTCCCGGACCCGGACGCGCCGGTAAGCGAGCGCGGCGAGGGCCTCGTGGCCTGGTGCCGGGGGTTCCTGGGCGGCGTGGGGCTCGCCGGCATCGAGGCCTCGCTCGGCGAAGAGGCGCGCGAAGCGCTGGGCGACGTCGCGCGCATCGCCGAATCCGATGTCAGCTACGAGGATCCGGAAGCCGACGAAGAGGCCCTCGCGGAGCTCGAGGAGTTCGTCCGTGTCGCCGCGCTGCTGGTGCACGGCGACTGCCTCGCCGCGGCGCAGGGTCGCCGGAGGCTGCATTGATGGCCCCGCGGGCCGCCGCAGGGCCGGGACGCGCCCCGGCGCCGATTCCCGCCGCCGAGTACCAGCATCGCCGTCGCGCCCTCGTCGAACTCGCCGGCGACGACGCGATCCTGGTGCTGCCGGCGGCGCCCGAGCGCATCCGGAGCCATGACACGCACCACCCGTACCGGCAGGACTCCGACTTCTGGTACCTGACGGGCTTCCCGGAACCGGAAGCCGTGCTGGTGCTCGTGCCGGGCCGGCCTCACGGCGAGACGCTGCTGTTCTGCCGCGAGCGCCACCCCGAGCGCGAGCTCTGGGACGGGCCGCGTGCCGGCCCGGAGGGTGCCGTCGACCGCTTCGGGATCGACGATGCCTACCCGATCGACGACATCGACGAGATCCTGCCGGGCCTGCTCGAGGGCCGGTCCCGCGTGTACTACCACTTCGGGCGCGACAAGGACTTCGACCTCAAGCTGATCGGATGGGTGAACCGCGTCCGCGCGCAGGTCCGGCAGGGCGCCGAGCCGCCGCACGAGTTCCTCGAGCTCGGCCACCTGCTCCACGAGCTCCGCCTGGCGAAGTCGCCGGCCGAACTGCGGCAGCTGCGGCATGCCGCCGCGATCGCCGCGGAGGCCCAGAAGGCCGCCATGCGCGCCACCCGCCCCGGCGGACACGAGTACGAGGTCGAGGCCGCACTGTGGTCGGTCTGGCGCCACCACGACGCCGTCGCCGCCTACACCCCGATCGTCGGCGCCGGCCCGAACGCCTGCGTGTTGCACTACGTGGCCAACAACGCGCCGCTGCGCGACGGCGACCTGCTGCTGTGCGACGCCGGGGCCGAGTACCGCGGCTACGCCAGCGACATCACCCGCAGCTGGCCGGTCAACGGCCGCTTCTCGAAGGAGCAGCGGGCACTCTACGAACTCGTCCTCGCCGCGCAGGCGGCGGCGATCGACGAGGCCCGTCCCGGCCGGCCCTACGCCGCCGTCCACGACGCCGCCGTCCGCGTGCTGTCCGAGGGCCTGCTCTCGCTCGGGCTGCTCAAGGGCAGCCTGCGCAAGGTGCTCGAGGCCGAGGCGTACAAGGCGTTCTACATGCACAAGACCGGCCACTGGATCGGCCTCGACGTGCACGATGTCGGCGACTACAAGGTCGCCGGCGAGTCCCGCGTCCTCGAGGCCGGCATGGTCTTCACCGTCGAGCCGGGCCTCTACGTCGCGCCGTCGGCCGACGTTCCCGCGAAGTGGCGCGGCATCGGCATCCGGATCGAGGACGAGGTGCTGGTGGCGCCGGGCGGCCCGGAAGTCCTGACCGCGGCGGTGCCGAAGGCGCCGGATGCGGTCGAGGCGTGGATGGCGGGGTAGACTCGGAGTTTGCCTCGACTGGCCCTGGAGCCCCGATGATGCGTCTGCTGTCCGCCCCCTTCCTCATGATCGCCCTGTTCCTCGCCCCGCTCGCAGTGGCGGCCGACGCGGCGCCCCCGGCCAGCGTCGCCGAGGCGAAGGCCGCCCAGATCGAGCTGGCGTCGCGCCTGCGCTCCAGCGATTACCGCCACGTCAACGCCCGCCACCGCCAGCGCATCGCCAGCCTGCAGGAAGAGATCGCAACCCTGCCCGACGCGGGCGCTGACGCCGACCTCTCGCGGGCCCAGGACCTGTCGGCGGCGATCGACGGGGTGCTGGCCGATGCGGAGTTGGACCGCGAGGTCTGCACGCGCGAGAAGTCGACCGGCAGCAACCGCGTGACCCGCGTCTGCCGCACGAAGCGCCAGATCGCCGAACAGCAGCGGGCGGTGCGCGACAACGGCCCGCTGCGGTCGGCCAGTGGTTGCGGCATGGAGACCTGTCCCGGCGGTTGATCCGCTGGCGGGGCCTGCGAGGGATCGGGGGGGCGGCCCGCGGGTCGCCCCCGTCGTTTCACATGTCGTGTTTGTTCAGCGCCAGGCCGCGGGCCTGGTACTGGCGCCAGCGCTCCCGCAGCGGCGCGCGCGCGACCGGGTCGGGCGGTACGACTTCGAGCACGCGCTCGAAGCCCTCGGCCACGGCCTCGGCGCGGAGGTTGATGACCATCGGCCGCATCGCGGCATCGACGCCGGGTGGCACGAGCAGCACCGGAACGTCGGCGTCGTCCTCGTCGATCCCGGCGAGCTGGTGCTCGATGAAGCTGTCCTCCTCGAACGACCACAGCAGGTCGTCGAGTTCCTCGGCTTGCGCCTGCGAGGCGCACATCACCAGCGTGGCCTTGCCGGTGCCGTGGCAGCGCTTGGCGAGTTCGCAGACGAGCAGCAGGGGCTGCTCGCGGAAGCGAGGTTTGTCGACGAGGTAGAAATCGGCGCGCGCGCTCATCGGCGTGCGCCCCGCGCGGTGGCGGGGCGCGTCACGCTCAGGCGGCCTTGGCCTGGTCGATCAGCCAGCGGGTCAGCAGGCCGACCGGACGGCCGGTGGCCATGCCCTTGCGGCCTTCGTCGGACGAGGAGCCGGCGATGTCGAGGTGCGCCCAACGCTGGCCTTCCGCGAAGCGCGAGAGGAAGCAGGCCGCGGTGATCGAGCCGGCGGCCTTGCCGCCGATGTTGTAGACGTCGGCGTAGATCGAGTCGAGCTGCGACTGGTAGTCCTCCCAGATCGGCAGGCGCCAGGCGCGATCGTGCGCGTACTCGCCGGCGGCGAGCAGCTCGCCCGCGAGGTCGTCGTGGTGCGACATCAGGCCGGTGGCGTGCTTGCCCAGCGCGATGATCACCGCGCCCGTCAGCGTGGCGACGTCGACCAGGGCCTTCGGCTCGAAGCGCTGCGCGTAGGTCAGCGCGTCGCAGAGGATCAGGCGGCCTTCGGCGTCGGTGTTGCCGACTTCGATGGTCTTGCCGCTCATCGAGGTGAGCACGTCGGACGGGCGGTAGGCGTTGCCGTCCGGCATGTTCTCGACCGCAGCGGCGATCGCGATGACGTTGATCGGCAGCTGGAGCTTGGCGACGGTGAGGAAGCTGCCCAGCACGCTGGCGGCGCCGAGCATGTCGAACTTCATCTCCTCGATGCCGCCCTGCACCTTGAGGTTGATGCCGCCGGTGTCGAAGGTGATGCCCTTGCCGACCAGCACGTGCGGCTTGGCGTCGCCACCGCCGTTCCACTTCAGCACGATCACCTTCGGGCGGTTGTGCGAGCCGCGGCCGACGGCCAGCAGCGAGCCCATGCCCAGCGCCTCGAGCTCGGCCTCTTCCAGCACCTCGACCTGCACGCCGGCGTTCTCGGCGGCGATCTTCCGCGCGGTGTCCGCGAGGTAGGCGGGGTTGCAGATGTTCGGCGGCAGGTGGCCGAGTTCGCGGGCCAGCTCGACGCCGGCGGCGATGGCGCGGCCGCGGGACAGCGCGTCGGCATCCGCGCCCTGGACGGAGACGCGGGCGAGGTCCGGCGCCGGACCGGCCTTGCGGGTCGCGGTGTAGCGATAGGCGGCATGGTCGGCGGCGACCACGGCCTGTTCGATCGCAAAGGCGGCGTCGCGGCCCTGGACCGGCAGCTCGGAAAGCGTCAACAACGCGTGCTTGGCCGGAAGGTTCTTCAGCGCCCGGACGGCGTCGCCGACCGCCTTCTGGTAGGCCGCGGCGGTCAGCTTGCCCGCGTCGCCGAGGCCGACGGCCAAGACGCGCGGCGCCGTGACGCCGGGCAGGTCGGCCAGCAGCATCGTCCGACCGGCCTTGCCCGACAGGTCGCCGCGTGCGTGCAGGGCCGACAGGCGTCCACCGCTGGCGGCATCCACGGCCGCGGCGGACGGCGCCAGCGTGCCGTCGGCGTACAGGCCGACCACGACGGCGTCGGCGGCAGCGCCGGCGGGCGCGGACTGGTTCAGGTCGAATTCGAGTGCCATCGCGGGATTTCCGTAGAATGCGGCGCCTTGCGGCCTGGTCGGGCAAGCCCCGCGCCAAGTATCGGTCGCGGGGCCGTCCGGAAGGGGCGCGAGTGTAATCGATCCCGTGCGAGGACCGCCTTGACGACCCTTCAGCGCTACCTCGTCCGACAGCTCGCCAGCGGCGTCGCGGCGAGCGTCGTGGTGCTGCTGCTGGTCAGCCTCGGCGGCGTGTTCGCCGACCTCGTCTCGGAGATCGCGCGCGGTCGCATCCCCGCCCCCCTGCTGTTTTCTCAGCTCGGCCTGCGCGTGGTCGTGTTCCTGCCGATGGTGCTGCCGCTGGGGCTGTTCGTCGGCCTGATCCTCGCCATCGGCCGGCTCTACCGCGACAGCGAGATGGCCGTGCTCGCGGCCCTGGGGCAGGGGCCGCGGCAGCTGCTCGGGCCGCTGCTGGTCGTCGGCCTGCCGGTGGTCGGCATCGTCGCGCTCCTGTCGCTCTGGGGGGGGCCGTTGGCCGAGCGCGTCGCGCGCCAGGCCATCGACGACGCGAACCGGAGTTTCCTCGTCGCCGGGCTCGACGCCGGGCGCTTCGTCGAGCTGCCGGGAGGCCGTGGCGTCGTGTTCGTCGGCGAACTCTCCCCGGACGGCCGGCGGTTCCGTCGCCTGTTCGTGCAGCTCGAGCGTCAGGGCCGTATCGACGTGATCACGGCGGTCGAGGGCGAAATGTTCGTCGAGTCCGGGGGCCGCTACCTGCGTCTCCGCGACGGCTTCCGCGCC
>JAJTHD010000257.1 GCA_021297925.1 Lysobacteraceae bacterium | reverse complement strand
GTGGGCGCATCGGCGCTCCAACGATGCGAGGCCGCGGCCGACGCCGGGCCCGGCGCGCGCTGAGGATTCAGCCAGCGGCCCCGGCGCGAGGCAGCTCGAGGCGCACCTCGAGTCCCCCGGCATCGCCGCGTCGGATGTCGAGCCGGCCGCCGTAGCTGTCGACGATGTCGCGGCTGATGGCCACGCCGAGCCCGGTGCCTGGCAGCCGTTCGTCGAAGCGCAGCCCGCGCTGGCCGAGTTGATCGATCTGCGCATCGGAAAGACCGGGGCCATCGTCGACGATGGTGATGCGCAGCGGGCCCGGACCGGCCTCGATCCGCACCTGCACCTCGTGGCGCGCCGCGCGGCAGGCATTGTCGACGAGGTTGCCCAGCAGTTCGTGCAGGTCGCTCGCCTCGATGCCGGCCATGCACGAAGCCGGCGCGTGGAGCGACAGCCGGACCGGGCCGTCCGCATGGAGCCGCTCGAACATCGCGACCAAGCGCCGGGTCTCCGCGGCGGCGTCGCAGCGGGCATGGGCGCGCCGGGCATCGGCCGAGGCCGCGGCAAGGTGGCGGTCGACGACGGCATCGATGCGCGCGAGCGCGTCCTGCAGTTCGGCGTCCGCCGGATCGAGGCGCGTGCGCAGCAGGGCCAGCGGGGTCTTCAGAGCGTGGGCGAGGTCGCCGGCGCGTTTCCTGCCGCGCTCGGCGAGGCGGCCGTTCTGGCGCAGCAGTTCGTTGACTTCATCGGTGAGATCCGCGAGTTCCCGGGGACCGCCCGGGTCGAGCGCCTCCGCTTCGCCGCGACGGACTGCCGCCACTTTCTCTCCGAGCCGTTGCAGCGGAGCGAGGCCCATCCTCACCTGCAGCGCCACGCTGGCCGCTGCCAAGAGCACCAGGCCCACCACCCCGCCCCAGAGCAGGCGACCGAGCCGCTCGATCTCGGCATCCAGACCCGCGCGCGGCCCGGCCACGCGGAGGTCGAGGGGAACCTCGAGCCCCGCCAGCATCACGCGGCGTTCCAGCACCCGCAGTGCCTCCCCGGCCGGGCCCACGGCATCCCGCCCGCGCGGCGCGACGGGGGCTTCACCGGCGTCCAGCGCGCCGTCCCACAGCGATCGCGAACGCAGCACGGCCTCGCCGCCCTGCGCGACCTGCCAGTACCAGCCCGACCGCACGCGGGCGAAACCGGCCTCGTCCGGCGCGCGCTGCAGGCTGGGCAGGCCGTCGGCTTCGACGTCGATGCCGGCGGCGAGCGCATCGAGCTTCGAGCCGAGCCGTTCGTCGTAGGCGCGTTCGACGGCGTCGGCGAAGGCCCACTGCAACCCGGTCGCGCCAGCGACGGCCAGCACCGCGATCGGCAGCAGCGCGGACCACAGCAGGCGGCCGCGGAGGCTCGTGCTCACGCGTCGCCCAGACGGAAGCCGAGGCCCCGCTCGGTGTGCAGCAGCCGGTGCGGCGCGAGCTTCCGGCGGATGCGCCCGACCTGCACGTCGATCACGTTGGAGTCGAGGTCGAAGTCGCGGTCGTAGACGTGCTCGGCGATCTCGCTGCGCGGCACGGTCCGCCCGGCGCGATGGGCGAGAAAGGCCAGAACCCGGTACTCGCCCGCGGTCAGTGCGAGGGTCTCGCCGCCGAGCCGGAAGCGGCAGGCCACGGTGTCGAACTCCAACGGGCCGATGCGGATCGTGGCCGACGCGTGCCCGCCCGCCCGGCGCATCAGGGCCTTGAGGCGAAGCACCACTTCGTCGATCTCGAAGGGCTTGGTCAGGTAGTCGTCCGCGCCGGCGCCGAAGCCGGCGAGCTTGTCGCTCCAGCGGTTTCGTGCGGTGAGGACCAGCACCGGAAAGCGTCGTTCGGCGTCGCGCCAGGCCTGCAGCACGGACACGCCGTCGCGGCGCGGCAGTCCGAGGTCGAGCACGGCGGCGTCATAAGGCTCCTCGCGGCCCAGCCAGAGCGCTTCGTCGCCGTCGTCGACGGCGTCCACCACCCAGCCGGCGCCACGAAGCGCTTGCGCCAGCTTGGCCCGCAGGGGGGCGTCGTCCTCGACCAGCAGCACGCGCATCAGTCGTCCTCGATCCGTCGCCCGTCGCGGGCGTCGAGTTCGATCTCGCGGACGCGGCCGTCGGGGCCGATCAGCTCGATCTCGTAGACCCAACGCCCGTCGTCGCGCTCCAGTTCCGCGTCGAGCAGGCGCTCGCCCTCGCGCAGCGGCACGCGGTCCAGCAGGGCGTCGAGCGACAGCACGTCGCCACGCTCGACGGCCGCGCGGGCGCGATCGTGGTCGTCGTCCGCGCGCAGGGTGGGCGCGGCGGCGAACACGGCGAGGACGAGCAGGGAAGCGGCGGTGCGCATGAGGCCATGCTCCGGGCGGCGATTAAACAAACCGTGAAAAATCGCCTCAAGGGCGGTTGAGGTCCGGCCGGCCAGTCTGGCGCCGTCCACTCCCGGACCCCAATGGAGCATCGCCATGCGCAAGACCCCTGTCCTGACCACCCTCGCCGTCGTCCTCGCCACCGCCGCTGGCACCGCGAGTGCCGACGGCTGGTTCGGCAAGCCCGCCATCTCCCTCGAGCAGGCCGTGGCCAAGGCCCAAGCCGCCGGCTACACGTCGATCCGCGGCGCCGAGTACGAGGATGGCGCGTGGGAAATCCGCAGCAACCGCCCCGATGGCTCGCGACTCACCGTGTTCGTCGACGCCACGACGGGCGACATCCTCTCCCCCGCCCAGCCCGGCCAGACGCAGCTCGCGCCGGCGGAGGTCATGGCGAAGCTCGCGGCGGCGGGTTATTCCGAGGTGCGCGAACTCGAGCGCGAAGACGGCTTCTGGACGGCGGAAGTCCGTTCCACCGCCGGCTTCAGCCGCGATGTCCGCGTGCATCCGATCAGCGGGGCCGTCACGAACGAGGCGTGGGACGACTAACGCCCCCGCAGCAGCCGGTACTTCATCGCGGCATAGCGGGCGTGCAGCGCATGGAAGCGCCATGCGCCCGGCCCGTCGAGCAGGCCGCCCCGCAGCACGAGGTTCTTCAGCAGGTAGGCCAGCGCAGCGGCGCTGGCGCGGCCGGGCGGCACCGCGACGCGCCGACCCGCCGCCGTCGCCCGCGCCGCGCGGTCCTCGGCCCAGAGCCGGGCATAGCGCTGCAGCTTGGCCCAGTACTCGGCGTCCGAGCGGGCGGTGTCGTGCTCCATGCGCACCGTGCTGGCGATGACGCGCTGGCCGCGCGTGTCGAGGCGCTCGTGCACGGCGAGTTCCTCGTGGCGGCAGTGCGCGCGGAACAGCCGCTCGACCGGCTCGGCGGCGAAGCTGCCGCGGTGCATGACGGTGCCGAGGAAGCGCGTCCGCCGCGGCAGTGTGACCACGTCCGCCGATTCGAGGCGGCCCGAGGCGAACAGGGTCCGCAGGGCGTCGAGGGCGTCGTCCTCCAGCCATTCATCGGCATCCAGCAGCAGCACCCAGGGCTGCATCGCCTGCGCGATCGCGAGGTTCTTCTGCCGGGCGAAGCCCAGCCACGGCTGTTCGACGATGCGTGCGCCCAGCGCCGCGGCGCGTTCCCGGGTGGCATCGCGCGAACCCGAGTCGACGACCACGACCTCGGCGCAGACGGCGCGCAGGCTCGCCACGCAGCGCTCGATGCGGTCGGCTTCATTGCAGGCGACGACGACGCCGGAGAGGGGCAGGGGAGCGGGCATCCCGCTATCGTAGGCGCCCCGTCGCATCGACCGCCAATCCGCCCATGCGCATCGTCCACCTGCTGCTGACGTCACGCTTCGCGGGCAGCGAGCGGTACGCGATCGAGTTGGCGGCAGGCCAGGCCGAGGCCGGGCACGACGTCACGCTGGTGCTGCGCCGCGCCGCGCTGGCCGACCGCCCCGATGCCCCGGGTCGCCACCTGCCGCCCGGCCTGCCGATCGTCACGGTGCCGGACTGGTGGGCCGGCTGGCATGCCCGCCGTTGGCTGCGCCGGCACCGGCCGGAGGTCGTGCACGCCCACCTGAGTGCGGCCTGCAAGGCGCTCCGCGGCCTCGAGGGGCCCGTCCGCGTGGCGACGCTGCATATCGCCTACAAGCCACGCCAGCATGCGCATCTCGACGGCCTCATCGCGGTCACGCCAGCGCAGCAGGCGGGGTTGCCCGCCGGGATCGCCGCCCGCAGCGTGCAGATCGACAACTGGACCCGGGCGCGGCCTGCGGACGAGGGCGCGCGGCGGCGCGTGCGCGAGGGGCTGGGCATCGGCGATGACACGGTCCTGCTCGGCACGCTGGGCCGCGTCGAGCCCTCGAAGGGCCACGACGTGCTGCTCGAGGCCTTCGCCGCCGCTGGGTTCAGTGATCGCGTACGCCTCGTCGTGGTCGGCGGCGGCAGCGCGCTCGAGGACTTGCGCCGCCGTGCGCCGAACGGGGTCCACTTCGCCGGCTTCACCAACGAGCCGGCCGCCTGGCTGGCGGCCATGGATGGCTTCGTCTCCGCCGCACGCAGCGAGCCCTTCGGCTTGGTCTTCCTCGAGGCGATGGTGGCGGGCTTGCCGATCCTCGCGACGGCCACCGAGGGCGGGCGCCACTTGGGCCCGCGCTTCGGCTCGCCGCTGGTGCCCCCGGGCGATGCCCCGGCGCTGGCCCAAGCCTTGAGGGCCTTCGTCGGCGGCGGCCTCGGACGCCGGGCCTATGCCATGGACGACTTCCGGCTGTCGGTCCAGCTGCCCCGCTTCGAGGCCTTCTACCGCTCGCTCGCCCGCTGAGTGCAGCGGGGCGCCGCGGGGCGTATCCTCCGCGCCGGAACGGCGGCGTGCGGGGAGCGCGTGAACATCCTGATCCTTGGGGCGGGCCAAGTCGGCTCGTCCGTGGCGGCGGCGCTGGCCTCCGAGAACAACGACATCACCGTGGTCGACACCGACCACCAGCGCTTGCGCGACCTCGCCGAGCGGCTCGACATCCGCACCGTGGTCGGCCATGCCTCGCTGCCGTCCGTGCTCGGCCACGCCGGGGCCGAGGACGCCGAGCTGCTGGTCGCCGTCACCTCGAGCGACGAGGTCAACCTGCTGGCCTGCCAGATCGCGCAAGTGCGCTTCCGCACGCCGACCCGGGTCGCCCGCCTCCGCGAGTCCGAGTACCTCGACCTGGGCGTGCTCAAGGACCCGCGCCACTCCCCGGTCACCGCGGCGATCAGCCCCGAGCAGCTGGTGGTCCGGCACATCGAGCGGCTGATCGGCTACCCCGGCGCACTGCAGGTCCTCGACTTCGCGCAGGGCCGGGCCCAGCTCGTCGCCGTGCGCGCGATCGAGGGTGGCGCGCTGGTGGGCCACGAGATCCGCGAGCTGCGCCGCCACCTGCCGCCGGGCGTCGATGCCCGCGTCGCCGCGATCTTCCGCCGCGGCCGGCCGGTGAAGCCCGAAGCCGCCACGGTCATCGAGATCGACGACGAGGTCTTCTTCCTCGCCGAGCGCCGTCACATCCCGGTCGTGATGGCCGAGCTGCGCCGCATGGACAAGAAGCCGACTCGGCGGTTGCTGATCGCCGGCGGCGGCAACATCGGCCGGCAGCTGGCCCGCGCCCTCGAGGGGCGCTATTCGGTGAAGGTGATGGAGCGCAGCCGCGAACGCGCCCGCTCGATCGCCGAGGACCTGCTGAATTCGATCGTCCTCGTCGGCGACTGCGCCGACGAGGGGCTGCTGCGCGAGGAGAACATCGACCAGACCGACGTCTACTGCGCACTCACCAACGACGACGAGGCGAACATCCTTTCGGCCATGCTGGCCAAGCGCCTCGGCTGCCCGCGCGTGCTGGCGCTGATCAACCGGCCGAGCTACGCCGAACTGGTCGAAGGCGGCAGCATCGACATCGCCGTCAGTCCGCAGCAGGTCACGCTCGGCGCGCTGCTCGCCCACATCCGCGAGGGCGCGCCGGCGCAGGTCTACTCGCTGCGCCGCGGCGTGGCCGAGGCGGTCGAGATCGTCGCCCGCGGCGACCGCCGGACCTCGCGCGTCATCGGCAAGGGCCTCGAGGAACTCGACCTCCCTCCGTCGGCGACCATCGGCGGCATCGTCCGCGGCGACCAGCTGCTGATCGCCCACCACGACGTCGTCGTCGAGCCGGAGGACCACGTCATCGTCTTCGTCATGGACAAGCGCGAGATGCCCCTCGTGACCGCGCTGTTCCAAGCCGGCGCGACCTGGCTCTGACATGGGCTCCCTGGTCAGCGAACGCGCCCGGACCCTGCAGCGCCTGCTCGGCGCCATCGTCGCCCTGTCGGGCATGATGTCCCTCCCGCCGGCCGCCTTGGCCTGGTGGTGGGGCGAAGCAACCGTCTTCGCGTTCCTCGAGAGTTTCCTCGTCCCGTTCGCGGCCGGCCTGGTGCTCTGGTTCCCGGTCCGCAACGCGCAATACGAACTCCGCCTCCGGGACGGCTTCCTGATCGTCTCCGCGGCATGGATCATCGCTTGCCTGGTCACGGCGCTGCCGTTCGTCTTGGCGCCGCCGCACCTGAGCTACACCGACGCCGTGTTCGAGGCCACCTCCGGCCTGACCACCACCGGCGCCACCGTCATCACCGGCATCGAGCACCTGCCGCGCAGCGTGCTGTTCTTCCGCTCCTCGCTGAATTACTTCGGCGGCATGGGCATCGTCATCCTCGCGGTGGCCATCCTGCCGATGCTGCGCATCGGCGGCATGCAGCTGTTCCGCGCCGAGAGCACCGGCCCGCAGAAGGACAGCAAGCTGACCCCGCGGATCGCCGACACCGCGAAGGCGTTGTGGCTCGTCTACACCGGCCTCGTCGTGCTCTGCGCGCTGGCGTTCTGGGCGGGCGGCATGTCCTTCTTCGACGCCGTCACGCACGCGATGCCGACCGTCGCGACCGGCGGCTTCGCCAACTACGACGCCAGCTTCGGGCACTGGGACAGCGCCCTGCTCGACGGTATCGCCATCCTGTTCATGTTCCTCGGCGGCCTCAATTTCGGCCTGCACTGGTACGCCTGGCGCCGCGCGACGCTGGGCCACTACAAGGCGGACGCGGAGTTCCTGAGCTTCCTGTGGATCTGCCTCGCGGTGACGGCGGCGATCACGCTGACGATCTGGCTGGGGGGTCGCTTCGACGACCCGCTGACGGCGTTCCGCCATGCCTTGTTCCAAGTGGTGTCGAACATCACCACCACCGGCTTCGTCACCACGGGGTTCGTCGACTGGCCGGGCATGGCGCCGCTGGCGCTGATGATGGTCGGCTTCGTCGGCGGCTGCGCCGGCTCGACCTCCGGCGGCATGAAGGTCGCCCGCGTGCAGATGGTGGTCCGGCAAGGCTTCCGCGAGCTCAAGCAACTCGTACATCCGAAGGGCCAGTTCCTGGTCAAGGTCGGCGGCAAGCGCGTGTCCGAGAGCGTGGTGATCTCGGTCGCCGGCTTCTGCACGCTCTACATCCTGGCCTACCTCGTGATGACGCTCGCCTTGACCGCGGACGGGGTCGACATCGTGACGGCCTTCTCGGCGATCGCCGCGTGCATCAACAACATGGGGCCCGGCCTCGGCGAGGTCGCGTCGCATTTCCAGACGCTCGGCGACGGCGCGATCTGGATCTGCAGCTTCGCCATGGTGCTGGGCCGCCTCGAGGTCTTCACCCTCCTGGTACTGCTGACCCCACAGTTCTGGCGCGATTGACGCCGGGGTCGCGCGGCATCGCCGCGCGCAGCGCCTCGGCCAGCGCGCGCGCCTCGGCGGCCGGCAGGTAGGGCACGCGCAGCGACGGCACGAGCGGGGACGTGCCCAACGTGTCGACGAGGACGCTGGCCATGCCGTGGCGGCGGTCGAAAGGGCTTTCGTGCACGGAGACGGCGTGGACCTTGGCCGTCTCGACGAAGCGCCAGTGGCGGTCGAGCCAGCCTTGGCGGAACGCGACGACGCCGTCCTCCAGCGACCAGGCCGAGTAACGCGCCCAGAGACGGGCGCGCAGCAGCAGCGCGGGCAGCAGGGCCAGCAGGCAGAGCGCCGGCGGACCGCGCCAGGCCACGAGCGGCACCGTGGCGAGGACCACCAGCAGCGCCGGTAGCGCGAACACCCGCCACCAGGCCCGCGCGTGCAGTGGATGCCACCGCTGCGGCGGCCACGCGGCGCCCGGGAGCAGGGCCGCGAGGATCGCGTCCATGCTCGCGGGGGTCGCCAGGGGCACGAGGTCGCGGACCGACTGCGCCTCGTTGGCGACGTCGTTCGAGGCCCGGTCGACGCGCAGGCTCTGCCGCCGGAAGCGGCGATGCAGGAAACTCTCGGTCAGCGAATAGGCTTGGATGCGGCGCTTGGGCAGGTGGGTGCGAATGCGGTTGAGCAGCCCGCGCTCCACGCGGAGTTCGCGTGGTCCCGACCAGAGCTGGAAGTCGTGGAACTGGATGATCGCCAGCCCGATCGACAGCAGGCGGACGGCCGCGAACAGCGCGACGAGCAGCAGCAGCGCGCCCGCGGCCCAGGCCAGCGGCCCCGGCTGCCAGCCTTCCGCCAGCGCGACGCTGCGCTTCCCGGTCTCGAACGCCGCCTTGCCCACGTCGTCCATCACGCCCTCGCCGGCCTGGGTGAGGGCCGCGAACGCGCCGGCCACGACGAGCATCCCCCGGTTGGAGATCAGGCCGAGGCGCACCAGTTCCGCGGTCGGCAAGTGCAGCCACCGGGTCGCTTCCGGGCCCGGCGGTGGCACGGCAACGGCGTCCGCCCCCGCCGCCACGCGGCCCCCGCCGCGCACCGTCGCCTCCAGCGCGTGCGCCTCGGCCAGCGGCAGCACCTGCATCTGCGCTTCCGCCCGGCCGAGGCCCCCGTGGCCACCGGCCGCGGACTCCAGCCGGACCTCGGCCACTCGGGCGAGGCGATGCAACAGCGTCTGGTGCAGGGTGACGTTCTGCACACGATCGAAGGGGATCACCCGAAGGTTGCGTTCGAGCAGGCCGCTGCGGATCACCAGCGCACGGTCGGCGAAGCCGTATCGGAAGGTGAAATAGCGCCAGACCGAGACGAGCGCGAGGACGCCCGCGACGGCGAGGCCCCAAAGTTCCCAGGTGCTCTGCTCGCCCCGGCCGGAGAACAGCAGGACGCCGATCGGCAGCGCGAAGCTCTTCAGCTGTTGCAGCAGGATGAACAGCCAGGACAGCGGGTGCAGCCGCCCGGTCGCGACCGCCTGCAGGGCGCGTCGGGCGGCGGCGCCATCCAGTGCCTCACCCGGCGTGGTCATCGTCATGCTCCCGCAGGGCCGGGACGAGGGCATCGCGCAGGCGCATGGCGTCGTCCTCGGCGAATCCCGCCTGCCGCAGCTCGCCGTGGTGGAAGCCCGCGGTGTGCATGACCAGGGTGGCCAGCCCGAAGCGGCGCTCGATCGGGCCACGCTCGATGTCGAGGTGCTGCACCCGCGCACGCGGCACCAGCACCTCGCGGCGCCACCAGCGGCCGCGCCGCAGCCGGAACCCGTCGTCGTCGAGCCGCCAGCGTGTGTAGCGGAAGGCCCACGACGACTGCCACAGCGCCAGGCCCACGGCCAGGGCCGGTGGGGCCACGCCGAGGACCAGCGCCCACCACGAAGGCTCGTCGGAGACGGCGAGGATGATCGCGGCGATCGGGCCGAGAAGGCCGGGCAGGCTCCAGCCCAGCAGGGCGCCCCAGCGGAAGGCGCGCCGCGCGTCGTCCGGCAGTGGACGCCAGGGCGGGTCGCCGGGCCAACGGTCCGGCCAAGGGGAGGGGGAAAGGTCGGTCATTGGCTCAGTAGCACTCGGGCCAGTAGGGGTTGAGGAGACCGCGCTCCGGGTGGTCGCCCTTGAAGCGCTTGTAGGTCCATTGGTACTGCGCCGGCTCGCGGCGCACGAAGGCTTCCACGGCGGCGTTCAAGGCCGTCGCGCGGGCTTCGGGCGAGGCGTCCCCGGGGTCCGGGGCGAGGGGCTCGACGACGATGCGGAAGCGGCCGTCCGCGCGGCGCTCCGCGGCGGCCAGCAGGCACGTGGCGCCGCTGCGGTCGGCGAGCCGGTGGATCAGCGTCATCGTCAGCGTCGGCGTGCCGAAGAAGGGGGCCCAGACCCCGCCGCCCGATGGCACCTGGTCGGGCGTGATGCCGACCAGTTCGCCGCGCTGCAGGGCTTTGAGCAGCGGCTTCATCCCGTGGGCGTCGGCCGGCACGGCGCGGACACCGCCGCGCTCGCGCGCCAGCCTCAGGAAGGTGTCGCCGACCGGGCCTTCGCCGCGGGTGTAGAGCAGGGAGAACGGGCCTTGGGCGGCCAGCCACTGCACCAGCAGTTCCCAGTTGCCCTGGTGCGGCGCCACCACGAGCACGCCGCCGCGTTCGAGGGCGGTGGCGAGGTGGTCGGCGCCCGCCACATCGACAACCTGCCGGAGGTTCTCGCCCGGCGCGCGCGTCCAGAAGCGCAGGCTCTCGAGTGCGGTCAGCGCGGTGTGCGCCAGGGCCTCCCGCACCGACACCTGTCCGTCGAGCCCGGCCAGCCGGAGGTTGGTGGCCACGATGCGCGCCCTTTTCGTGCGGCGCGTCGCCTCCAGCGCCGCGAAGCCGCGTGCCAGTCCCCTGCGCGCCCGACGCCCGGGCAGGGCCGCGGTCCAGGCGAGTGCGCGCAGCAGGCGGACGGGCAGGGGAGCATCCATGGCCACGAGTCTAGCCGGCACGCGGACTCGGCCATGTGCCGGAGGGTGGGGGCGGCTTGACGCCACGCGGCCCGCGCCGCGACCCTGCCGCGATGATCGCCCTGCTGCAGCGCGTCCGCCACGCGCACGTCGATGTCGACGGAGAAACCGTCGGCCGCATCGGCCCCGGCCTGCTCGCGCTCGCCTGCGTCCAGCCGGGCGACACGCCCGCCCGCATCGACCGCATGGCCGATCGCCTGCTCGCCTACCGGATGTTCCCCGACGTGGCGGGGAAGATGAACCTCGGGCTGAAGGACGCCGGCGGGGGGCTGCTGCTGGTGAGCCAGTTCACGCTTGCCGCCGACACCCGCTCCGGCCTGCGTCCCAGCTTCAGCACCGCGGCGCCCCCCGCGGAGGGGCTGGCCGGTTTCGAGGCCCTCGTCGCCGCCTGCCGGGCGCGCTGGCCGACCGTGGAGACCGGGCGCTTCGGGGCCGACATGCAGGTGGCGCTGGTCAACGACGGCCCGGTGACCTTCTGGCTGGAGACCTGAGCGCGGGCCCTGAACGCAGTGCCAATGGAATCAATGACTTGGGGGACATTGGCGACGCTCGGGTATAATAGCCGGTTCCCGCGCCAATCCTTCCGGTGAATCGTCCATGGCCACGCCGCGTCCCGAGCAGCAGTCCGAGATCAAGCAGCTGATCAGCAAGGGGCTCGAGCAGGGCTACCTGACGTACGCCGAGGTCAACGACCACCTGCCCGACGACGTCGTCGATCCGGAGGCGATCGAAGACATCATCGGCATGATCAACAGCATGGGCATCGAGGTGCACGAGGTTGCGCCCGACGCCGAGACCCTGCTGCTGACGGATGCCACGCCGACGCGCGAGACCGACGAGACGGCCGCCGAGGAGGCCGCCGCCGCGCTGACCGCGCTGGACGCCGAGGGCGGCCGCACGACCGACCCGGTGCGCATGTACATGCGCGAGATGGGCACGGTCGAGCTGCTGACCCGCGAGGGCGAGATCGCGATCGCCAAGCGCATCGAGGAGGGCCTGCACCAGGTGCAGAGCTCGCTGGCCGCGTTCCCGTGGACCATCCAGCTGATCCTCGACGACTACGCGCAGCACCAGGAAGGCAAGAAGCGCCTCAACGAGATCGTGACCGGCTTCGCCGACCTCGAGACCCCGGAGCTGTTCGGCGGCGTTCCGATCGAGGCCGCGGCCGACGAGGCCGAGGAGGACGAGGAGGTCGAGGCCGGCGGCGACGAGGAGGAGACCGAGGCCCAGACCGGCCCCGATCCGGCAGAGGTCGCGCGCCGTATGGAGCTCCTCAAGGGCCTCTACGCGAAGTTCGAGAAGACCCACGCCAAGTACGGCCCGGCCGACAAGAAGACGGTCAAGGCCCGCGAGGAGATGGCCGGCGAGTTCATGAAGCTCAAGCTGCCGCTGGCGCTGATCGACGCGCTCGTGCGCAAGGTCCGCGAGGTGGTCTCGGAGATCAAGGACCACGAGCGCAAGGTGCTCGACATCGCCACCCGCCTCGCGAAGATGCCGCGCAAGGACTTCATCAAGGCGTGGCCGGGCCAGGAGACCAACACCGACTGGGCCGACGAGATCATCCGCCGCAAGCAGAAGTGGTCCTCGGGCATCCGCGAGCACCGCGACGCGATCGTCGGCGAGCAGAACGCGCTGATCGCCCTCGAGCAGGCCCTGTGCCTCGGCCTGCCGGAGATCAAGGACACCGCCCGCGCGATGGCCTACGGGGAAGCCAAGGCCCGCAAGGCGAAGAAGGAGATGGTCGAGGCCAACCTGCGTCTCGTGATCTCGATCGCCAAGAAGTACACCAACCGCGGCCTGCAGTTCCTCGACCTGATCCAGGAAGGCAACATCGGCCTGATGAAGGCGGTCGACAAGTTCGAGTACCGCCGCGGCTACAAGTTCTCGACGTACGCCACGTGGTGGATCCGCCAGGCCATCACCCGCTCGATCGCCGACCAGGCGCGCACCATCCGCATCCCGGTGCACATGATCGAGACGATCAACAAGCTCAACCGCATCTCGCGGCAGATGCTCCAGCAGTTCGGCCGCGAGCCGACGCCGGAGGAATTGGCGAAGGAAATGGACATGCCGGAGGACAAGATCCGGAAGGTCCTGAAGATCGCCAAGGAGCCGATCTCGATGGAGACGCCGATCGGCGACGACGAGGATTCGCACCTCGGCGATTTCATCGAGGACACCAACGCCGAGTCGCCGCTGGAGAACGCGACGACCACGGGCCTGTCCGAGACGGTCCGCACCGTGCTTTCCGGCCTGACGCCGCGCGAGGCCAAGGTGCTGCGCATGCGCTTCGGCATCGACATGAACACCGACCACACCCTCGAGGAAGTCGGCAAGCAGTTCGACGTCACCCGCGAGCGCATCCGCCAGATCGAAGCCAAGGCGCTGCGCAAGCTGCGCCACCCCAGCCGCTCCGAGCAGCTCCGCAGCTTCCTCGATCTCGAGTAAGCCTCGCTGCCACCCAAAGGCACCCGACGCCCCGCCCCGAGCGGGGCGTCGTCGTTTCCGGGCCCGGAGGGGCGGCTGGTGCTGTGAATTGACGCGGCCTTCATGCATCCTCGCGGCTCCCCGCGTGGGGTCACCCGCGCCTCGGCGCGCTCGTAAGGACTAGGACCGGCAAATGGCGATCGACACCACGAACAGCGGCTCGGCCGCGCCGGCACGGAAGGGCAGCACGCTGACCTGGTGGATCCTCGGTGCCCTGGTGCTTGGGATCATTGTCGGCGCCATCGTCAACGCCTCCGTCGCCGACACGACGGCGGTGGTCGACGGCCTCACCATCGTCACCACCGTCTTCCTCCGACTGATCAAGATGATCATCGGGCCGCTGGTGTTCGCCACGCTGGCCGTCGGCATCGCCAAGATGGGCGACCTCGGGACGGTGGGTCGCATCGGCCTGAAGGCGATGACGTGGTTCCTCGGCGCGTCGCTGGTGTCGCTCACCTTGGGCCTGGTGCTCGTGAACCTGTTCCAGCCGGGCGTCGACACCGGCCTGGTGCTCCCTGACGCCGGTGCGCAGAGCGGCATCGCCGTCAGCGGCCTCACCCTGAAGGACTTCGTCACCCACCTCGTGCCGACGAGCATCGCCGACGCGATGGCGCGCAACGAGATCCTGCAGATCGTCGTGTTCTCGGTGTTCTTCGGCGTGGCCTGCGCCGGCGTGGGCGACAAGGCCAGGGTGATGGTCGATGCGCTCGAAGGCCTGAGCTATGTGATGCTGAAGGTCACGATGCTGGTGATGTGGTTCGCCCCGTTCGCCGTGTTCGCCGCCGTGGCGGCGACGATCTCGAAGAGCGGACTCGACGTGCTGGCCGTCTACGGCAAGTTCATGGGCCAGTTCTACCTCGGCATCGTGCTGCTCTGGGGCCTGCTCTTCCTCGCGGCTTTCGCCATCCTGCGGCGGCGCGCGGTCGGCTTGTTCCGCGCCGTTCGCGAGCCGACGCTGCTCGCATTCGCCACGGCATCGAGCGAGGCCGCCTATCCGAAGACGCTGGCCCAGCTGGAGAAGTTCGGCTGCAGCAACCGCGTGGCGTCCTTCGTTCTGCCGCTCGGCTATTCGTTCAACCTCGACGGTTCGATGATGTACTGCACCTTCGCGGTGGTCTTCATCGCGCAGGTGTACGGCATCGACCTGACGCTGGGGCAGGAGATCACGATGCTGCTCGTGCTCATGGTCACCAGCAAGGGCATGGCCGGCGTGCCGCGCGCTTCGCTGGTCGTCATCGCGGCGACGCTGGCGCAGTTCGACATCCCGGAGGCCGGCCTGCTGCTGCTGCTCGGTGTCGACCACTTCCTCGACATGGCGCGTTCGGCGACGAACGTCATCGGCA
The DNA here is from genome assembly GCA_021297925.1 of Lysobacteraceae bacterium. Lineage (GTDB taxonomy): Bacteria > Pseudomonadota > Gammaproteobacteria > Xanthomonadales > Xanthomonadaceae > Silanimonas. The sequence goes on along the minus strand of JAJTHD010000257.1, from coordinate 1,051 downwards.
ACACCGTTGCCACGGCCGTGGTGTCGAAGTGGGAGGGGCAGTTGCGTGACGAGGGCGAAGCGAACCCGGACCTCGTCGATGCGGTCGGCCCGGCCGATCCGGCGCCCGGCCCGCTGCGCTGATGCTCCGCAAATGAAACGCCCCGCGTCATGGACGCGGGGCGGTGTGCGGCATCGCTACAATCGCGGCGAGTGGGCCCATAGCTCAATGGTTAGAGCACGGGACTCATAATCCCTTGGTTCCAGGTTCGAGTCCTGGTGGGCCCACCAGTCTCGTTCAGTGCGTCCGGATCGTGTGCATGGAAGCAAAGTTTGGCCGGACTGGCCACATTTTCATTGCATGTAGGGATAACGCGTCCGGCATGGCCTAGCCCAGCCACTGCGCCTTTATCTCGGCCATCAGAAGATTCTTGGGTAGCCGGGTCGTGCTGCGAAGGTCCCGAAGCACCCCCTTCTTGCTCAGGGGCTCGCCTTTCCGATCAGACCCTAGGCACTGTCGAACGGCCGCAGCCGCCTCATTTCGACGGCGCGAAGCCTCTGACGCCCGATGCCCCGCGTACAGGTTTATGATCTGTTCAGCTAAATCTGCGGCGTGATGCTGGATCGCGCCTACAGACACGGAGAGGCTGCGCGCAATCTGACGGAGTGAGCGAGGAGGGGCACATCCTCTCGACATCCAATCTAGCTTTCGATGGAGCCTAAACCGGAGTAGCTCCCGGCCAATTGAGTGGGGCTTCTTTGTTGGCTGCATCGGCGCCGGAAGTGGGGCATCGTTTGCGAAGCCGAACGACTGCAGCGTAGGACGAGAGGCTTCCAATAGTTCGAGCATGGGCACCTCCAGCCGAAAGGCGATACGTCTCGCTGCTCCGAGGGTGACTGGCTCATTGGCTTCCGCGTAGCGGATGCATTCGTCTTGGCGCTGTTCGCGTTGATTGTGGTTGATTCGGTCACGCCATGGCCAACCTGAGCAATGATGCGGCTCCTGCGCCCGTTTGGGCGTTCCTCTCCAAGGCGCGGAACCAGCCCAGATAGTTCGGCAGATAGGACGTCGC
>JAJTHD010000127.1 GCA_021297925.1 Lysobacteraceae bacterium | reverse complement strand
GGGGATCGCGTTGATCTGCTGGGCCAGCGCGTCCAGGGTCTTGCGCGCGACGGCCGTCTTCACCTCGTCGGCCAGCGTGCCCTTGAAGTAGGGCGACCAGTCGACGCTGACACTGTCCTTGGCGGCCGTGGTGACGTCCGCGGTGACCTCGCCCTTGTCGAGATTGGCACGGTAGCCGTCGACCAGCGCCTTGGCCTCGTCGGCCGTGACGACGCCGGCCTCGACAAGGCGGTTCGCATACAGCTCGCGCGTGGTCTTGCGGGCGCGGATGTTCTGGTACATCAGCGGCTGCGTGGCCGCCGGCTCGTCGGCCTCGTTGTGGCCGTGGCGGCGGTAGCAGACAAGGTCCATGACCACGTCGCGCTTGAACGTCTGGCGGAAGTCGAAGGCGAGCTGGGCGCAGAAGGCCACGGCCTCCGGGTCGTCGCCGTTCACGTGCAGCACCGGAGCCTCGACGATCTTGTCCGGGTCGGTGCAGTACAGGGTGGAGCGGGTGTCGTCCGGGCGGCTGGTGGTGAAGCCGACTTGGTTGTTCACGACGACGTGGATCGTGCCGCCCACCGCGAAGCCGCGGGCCTGCGACATCTGGAACAGCTCCATGACCACGCCCTGGCCGGCGAAGGCCGAGTCGCCGTGGATCAGCACCGGCACGACCTGTGAGCGGTCCTTGTCGCCGCGGCGCATCTGGCGCGCGCGGACCGAGCCCGCGACGACGGGGTCGACGATCTCGAGGTGCGAGGGGTTGAAGGCCAGCGCGATGTGCAGCGGGCCGCCCGGCGTGGCGATGTCGGCCGAGAAGCCCATGTGGTACTTCACGTCGCCCGAGTGGGCCGGGTCGTCGTGGTGTTCGTAGCGGCCCTCGAACTCGGCGAACAGCTTGGAGGGCGGCTTGCCGAGCGTGTTGACGAGCACGTTGAGGCGGCCGCGGTGGGCCATGCCGATGACCATGTCCTTGACGCCGTTCGCGCCGGCGCGCCGGACCAGCACGTCCATCGCCGGGATGAGGCTGTCGCCACCCTCGAGCGAGAAGCGCTTCTGGCCGACGTACTTCGTGTGCAGGTAGCGCTCGAGGCCCTCGGCGGCCGTGGTGCGCTCGAGGATGCGGGCCTTCTCGTCCTTCGAGAACCCGAAGTGGCCGGCGGCCTTCTCGAGGCGTTCCTGCATCCAGTGGCGCTGCCTCGCGTCACTGATGTGCATGAATTCCGCACCGATCGGGCCCGAATACGTGGCCCGGAGCTTCGCCAGCAGGTCCTTGAGCTTGATGCGGGTGTTGCCGAAGTAGGTGTTGGCCGGGAACTCGGTCTCGAGGTCGGCATTCGAAAGGCCGTGGAAGGCGAGTTCGAGGTCGGGCGCTTCGAGCTTGCCGGCCATGCCGAGCGGGTCGAGCTGGGCGCCGAGGTGGCCGCGCGAGCGGTACGCGGTGACGAGCTTGCTGACCGCCATCTGCTTCTTGGCGGTCTCCTCGTCGACGCCGCCGCCCAGGCCCTTCGCGGCCAGCATGCCGGCGACCTGCACGCGCGCCATGGCGTCGGAGTGAGGGACGTCCGCGTTGCCGCCGAACCCGTCGAAGTAGGCCTTCCATTTCGCGTCGACCGACGCCGGGTCGCGCAGGTACTGCTCATAGAGCTCTTCGATGAACGTGGCGTTGCCGCCGGAGAGCTGGGAGGTCTGGGCGAAGGTCTTGAGCAGGCTGGCCACGGTGGTCCTGAGAAGCTCGGTCGCGTAAGTGGTTGATATAAAAGAAATCGCGCGAGCATGACCGCGCGATGACGCGGGATTATAGACGCATGACGTGCAAAAGGGACTTGACGGGCGTCCTGTGTATTGGTTTATTGATACACATGGATGCTTCGATGTTCCTCATCGCCCCCGCCGCGACTGATCCGATCTACCGGCAGGTGGTCGAGCAGGTCCGGCGTTTCGTCGCTGCGGGCCAGCTGCGCGTGGGCGAGGGTTTGCCGTCGGTCCGCGAGATGGCCGAACACCACGCAGTCAATCCGATGACCGTCAGCCGCGCCTATAGCCAGCTGGAAGCCGAGGGGGTGCTCGAACGCCGCCGCGGTGTCGGCATGGTCGTGGCCGCCGCGCGCGGTGCCGGCCTTACCGCCGAGGAGCGCATGCGCCTCCTCGAGCCGCGCTTGCGCGATGTGATCCGCGAAGCCGGTGACCTCGGCCTTGCCGCCGGCCCGGTCTGCGAACGACTCCATGCACTGTTCCACACCCCCGTGGCCCCGGCCACGACGGACCCGACCCCCGACGCCCCACGGAAGAACCCCCGATGAACGATTTGCCGCTACCCCCCAGCCCACTGCAGGGCATCGCGATGCGCAAGGCCTACGGCGCGCCCGTGCTCCGGGACGTCTCGTTCGACGTGCCCGCCGGCGCGGTCATGGGGCTCGTGGGCCGCAATGGCGCCGGCAAGTCGACCTTGATCCGCGCGCTGCTCGGCCTCGTCCCCCTCGATGCGGGCCAAGCCCAGGTCTTCGGCGAGCCGGCCGACCATCTTTCGGATGCCACGAAGCAGCGCATCGGCTACGTCGCGCAGCAGCCGGAGGCCTTCGCTTGGTTGTCGGTCCACGAGATGCTCGATGCCATCGGTCGCTTCTACGACCGCTGGGACGCCGGCTGGGTGGCGTCGATGCTGTCCCGATGGGGGCTGGATCCGCAGGCCCGCCTGGGTCGACTGTCACCCGGCGAGCGGCAGCGCGTGGTCCTGATCCGCGCAATGGCGCATTCGCCCGAGCTGCTGGTCCTCGACGAGCCGGCCTCGGCTCTCGATCCAGTCGGGCGCCGGGAACTGTTGCGGGAAATCGTCCTGCGCGCCGGCGAACTCGGAACCACGGTGCTGTTCTCGACCCACATCCTCTCCGATCTCGAGCGCGTCGCGTCCGACATCGCCGTGCTGCATCGTGGTGAACTGCTCGTATGCGCGCCGCAGGACGTCCTGAAGGAGCAGGTCGCCCGCCTCAGCGTGCCGGCGAGCGTGTCGTCGCAACTCGTCGGCCGCGTGCCCGGCGAGCTGTCGCGCCGGACGCTGGCCGACGGCGGCCTCCGCCTGCTGGTGCAGCGCGGGCGTCAGGAGTGGCCACCCTTGGCGCAGGCACCGGGCGTCCGCGTCGACCACCTT
>JAJTHD010000035.1 GCA_021297925.1 Lysobacteraceae bacterium | reverse complement strand
GCCGCGAAGACCGTCAGCAACAGGATGGCGATGGCGCCACCCTGCAGGCTCAGGCCGAACACCGGGCGTTCGCCGGTCTGACGCAGGCCGTAAGCGAGCATTCCCAGCGCCGCCAGCGCGATGCCTGCATAGCGGTACGCCACCGGCAACGTCAGCCAGCCCTCCGCCGAGGCGTATCGCAGCAACGCGGCGATGCCGAGGAGACTCACGAGCAGGCCGAGCTTCACCGGCACGTTGCCTTCGAACAGCGCGGCGCGGATCGCGGCGACCCAGCGGTCGAAGGGTGCCGGCTCGCGCGGGGGCGATGCGGGCGTCGTGCGGCCCGCCGGCGTTTTGGGACGCGACGCCGTTTCAGTCGGTGGAGGGCGGGGCGTCTCGAGCGGGGTCTCGATGCGCGCCGCGGTCGACGAGGCCGTGTTGCCGGTGTCGATCGGCTTGGACGGCATGGCCGGCGCCGGAGGGCGCATGCCTGCGGGTTCGGCCCGCTGGGCGACACGCGACTCGAGGGCCGCGATCCGCGTGCCCTGGCGATGGAGGCGCCAGCCCATCGCCCCGAGGAGTCCGCCGGCGACAAAGGCGAACGCCGCAGTGCCGAACAGCTCATCGAGGCACAGTGCGACGAAGGCGGCGAAGAAGAAGGCGATCCAGGGCATCGGGCGGGCGCGCGGAAGAGAGGCACCCAGTGGAGCCCTAGTCGCTTGCCGGCGTCAATCACGCCACGGCGACGGGCGAGGCCGCGAAAACACGAAGCCCGCCGGGAGGCGGGCTTCGTGATGCATCGGATGGTCGGGGAGACAGGATTCGAACCTGCGACTTCTACGTCCCGAACGTAGCGCTCTACCAGGCTGAGCTACACCCCGACGGGAGCCGCTTAAGATAAGACCATCGACGACTTGTGGCAAGTCCCCTCCACGCCATGGACGGCGGATGCGCCCGATCTGCGACAATCGCGGGCCCGCACACCACGGCCGCATCGCGGCATCCCCGGCGGGCGTCGGCGCGCCCCGCGCCACGCCTCCGGGATCGAACCCGGAGAGTCCCGCGTGATCAAGCCCCGCACCCCGCCCGGCGTCCTGGAACTGCTGCCGCGCGACCAGATCGCCTTCCAGCGCGTGCTCGACGTGATCCGCCGCAACTACGAGCGATTCGGCTTTCTCCCCGTCGAGACCCCGGTGTTCGAGCTCACCGACGTGTTGCTGACGAAGAGCGGCGGCGAAACGGAGCGGCAGGTCTATTTCGCGCAGTCCACCGGCGCGCTCGAGAAGCGGGAGGAGGGCCTGCCCGAACTCGCGCTGCGCTTCGACCTCACCGTCCCGCTCGCCCGCTATGTGGCCGAACACGAGCACGACCTCGCCTTCCCGTTCCGTCGCTACCAGATGCAGCGCGTCTACCGTGGCGAGCGCCAGCAGCGCGGCCGCTTCCGCGAGTTCTACCAGTGCGACATCGACGTGATCGGCAAGGACGCGCTCTCGGTGCGCCATGACGCCGAAATGCCGGCAGTGATCCACGCGATCTTCGCCGAACTCGGCATCGGCAAGTTCACCATCCAGATGAACAACCGCAAGCTGATGCGCGGCTTCTTCGAACGCCTCGGTGTCGCGGACGGCGCCCTGCAGATGGCCGTGCTGCGCGAGGTCGACAAGATCGACAAGCGTGGCGCGGACTACGTGCGCGACACGCTGACCGGCGAGGGCTTCGGGCTGTCGGCCGACGCGGTGGGCCGCATCCTCGACTTCGTGTCGGTGCGGTCCAGCGGCCATGCCGACGCCATGGCCAAGCTCGACGCGCTGGGCGGCGGCAACGCGACGCTGGAACAGGGCGTGGCGGAGCTGCGAGAGGTGCTGGGCCTGGTCAAGGCGCTGGGCGTGCCCGAGTCCGATTACGCCATCAACTTCTCGATCGCGCGAGGCCTCGACTACTACACCGGCACGGTCTACGAGACCACGCTCGATGCCCATCCACAGATCGGCTCGATCTGCTCGGGCGGCCGCTACGACAACCTCGCCAGCCATTACACCAAGTCGCACCTGCCGGGCGTGGGCATCTCGATCGGCGTGACGCGCCTGTTCTGGCAGCTCCGCGAGGCAGGCCTCGTCGGCACCGCCGACAGCAGCGTCGAGGCGCTCGTCGCGCTGATGGACGATGCCGGCCTTCCGGCGGCGCTGGCGCTGGCCAACCGCTTGCGCGCCGGTGGGATCAACACCGAGGCGCAGCTCGAGGCGAAGAAGCTCGCCAAGCAGTTCCAGTACGCCGATCGCGCCGGCATCCGCTTCGTGCTGCTGCAGGGCGAGGACGAGCGCGCGAAGGGTACGGTTACCGTGAAGGACCTGCGCCGCAACGAGCAGTTCGAGCTGCCGGAGGGCGAGGTGGTGGCGGCGCTCAAGGTCGAGCTGGCCCAGCAGCGCGCGCTGGCGGGACGCTGAGATGGGGGCTCGCGCCGTAGTGCATCTCGACGGGCGCTCCCTGTCCCGCGCGGACGTCGTGGCCGTCGCCCGCGGCGCGACGGTCTCGCTGGACGCGTCCCAACTCGAGCGCGTGCAGCGGACGGCGGACTTCCTCGCCGCGCAGGTCGCGAAGCAGGAGCCGATCTACGGCGTCTCGACCGGTTTCGGCAGCAACGCCGACCGGCTGCTCGGCGCGCACCGGCTCCGCGGCGACGCCCCCGGCGACGCACCGCTGCACCAGGACCTTCAGCACAAGCTCATCACCAGCCACGCCGTGTGCGTCGGTGAGCCGTTCCCCGCCGACGTGGTGCGGGCGATGCTGGTCATCCGCATTAACACGCTGATGCAGGGGCATTCCGGCGTCCGCCGCAGCACGCTCGAGGCCTATGCGGCGATGCTCAATGCCGGCGTGGTGCCCGTGGTCCCGATGCTCGGTTCGGTCGGGGCCAGCGGCGACCTGGCGCCGCTCTCGCATCTGGCCATCGTGCTGCTCGGCGGTGGCGAGGCCTTCTTCGGCGGCGAACGGCTGCCCGGCGGCGAGGCGCTGCGACGCGCCGGTCTTTCGCCGATCACGCTGTCGTACAAGGAAGGACTGGCGCTGAACAACGGCACCGCGCAAATGCTCGCCACGGCGGTGCTGGCCGCGGACCGCCTCGCGGCGCTCGTGGACTTCGCCGACCGCTGCGCGGCGATGACGCTCGAAGCCTTCGCCGGCCGCGTCCGCGCGTTCGACGAGCACGTGCATGCCCTCCGGCCACATCCGGGCCAGGTCGCCAGCGCGGCGCGCCTCCGCGACCTGCTGGCCGGCTCGACGCTGGCCGACATCCCGTACCACTTGGTCCCGCGCGCCAAGCCGTGGTTGCCGGCGAGCTGGCCGACGCCCTCGCTGTCATCGCTGCGCTTCGACATCGGCTGGGACTGGGTGCCGGCCGACCAGCGCCATGGTCGCGAGCGCTTCTACGAGCGGTTCAAGCCCTTCCGGGGCGGCAAGAAGCACCAGCCGCAGGACAGCTACAGCCTGCGCTGCGCCCCGCAGGTGCACGGCGCCGTCCGCGACGCGCTGGCGCAGCTCGAGCGGGTCATCGACATCGAACTCAACGCCGTCACCGACAACCCGCTGGTATTCCCGGACCTTCCCGGTGCGCGGCACATCGAGGACCAGGTGGTGTCGGCGGGCCATTTCCACGGCATGCCCATCGCGCTGGCGATGAGCTATGCGAAGGCGGCGGTGCCCGTGCTGGCGTCGATCGCCGAGCGCCGGCTCAACAAGCTGGTCGACCCAGCCACCAACGACGGCCTGCCGGCCTTCCTCGTCGGCAACGAGGACGCCACCGATTCCGGGCTGATGATCGTGCAGTACACGGCGGCGGCGATCGTCAACGACCTCGCGTCGCGCGCGCACCCGGCCACGGTCTATTCGGTGCCGACCAGCGCGAACGCCGAGGACCACGTCTCGATGGGCGCGAACGAGGGCCGCCACCTGCTGGCGATGGGCGCGGACCTCGGCAAGGTGCTGGCGCTCGAACTGATGGTCGCCGCGCAGGCCCTCGATTTCCGCCGCGACATGATCAACGCGGCCCGTCGCCTCGCGCGCGAGGCCGATCTGGCCACCTTCGCCGCCAAGGTGGGCAACGCACCGCCCGAACCGCACCCGGACCGGGCCCGATTCCTCGCCGAGTGCGACGCGCTGCGCGCGGAGCTGGCCGCCAGCCCGGAGTTCGCGCCGGGGCCCGCCAGCGCGGCATTGCACGAGTCCTTCCGCGCGGCGGTGGGCTTCATGGGCGAGGACCGATCGCTGGACGGCGACGTCGCGGCGGCCGTCCGCTTCGTCGAGGCCTGGATCGCCGGCCGGGGCTGAGGCCCCGGCGGCATCCACGGTGTCTCAGCGCGGCAGCAGCTCGACGCGGGCGACCTGCCCGTCGCGGGAGTCCGTCAGCACATAGAGCGCACCATCCGGCCCCTGCCTCACGTCGCGGATGCGCTGGTTCCAGTCGTCGAGCAGCACCTCGGTGTCCGTCACGCGCTCGCCGTCGAGGACGAGGCGCTCGAGATGCGTCAGCGCCAACGCCCCGACGAAGGCGTTGCCCTGCCATGGCTTGAAGCGGTCGCTGGCGTAGAACGCCAAGCCCGAGGCCCCGATCGACGGCGTCCACTGATGGATCGGCTGCTCCATGCCGGCCTTGGCGGTGATGCCCTCGCCGATGGTGGTGCCGGTGTAGTTCTTGCCGAAGCTGATCACCGGCCAGCCGTAATTGAGGCCGGGGCGGGGCACGTTGATCTCGTCGCCGCCGCGCGGGCCGTGCTCGTGCGTCCAGACCCTACCCGTGGACGGGTGCAGCGCCATGCCCTGGATGTTGCGATGTCCGTAGCTGTACACGCCCGGATGCACGTCGGACCGGCCGGCGAAGGGCAGGCCCGGGGCGGGGGTGCCGTCGTCGTTGAGGCGGAACAGCTTGCCTTGCCCCCTCGACAGGTCCTGCGCGGTGTCCTGCATGCCGCGGTCGCCGGTGCTGAAGAAGAGCTTGCCCTCGCGGTCGAACACGAGGCGCGATCCATAGTGGAAGCCGGTGTCGACCTTCGGTGCCTGGCGGAAGATGACCTGCACGTCCCTCAGCGTGTCGCCGTCGAGACGGCCGCGGGCGACGGAAGTGCCCGCCCCGCCGGAGCCGGGCTCGGAGAAGCTCAGGTAGACGAGGCCGTTCTCGGCGAAGCGGGGATGCAGCGCCACGTCGAGCAAGCCGCCTTGGCCGCGCGCCTGCACGCGGGGGACGCCGGTGATGGGCCGCGACACGGTGCCATCGAAAGAGACCATACGCAGGCGCCCCGGCCGCTCGGTGACCAGCATCCGGCCGTCGGGCAGGAAAGCGAGGCCCCACGGGTGTTCCAGTCCTTCGGCGACGGTCGTGACGCGGACCGTCCCCTCTTCGCTCGGGAATTCGCGGACCTCGGCGGCGGCGGACAGGGCGAAGGCGAGGGCGCTGGCGAGCAGCAGCGGGCGCAGGAGAGACATCGGGCAGGTCCTCGGAACGTTAGACCCGCAGTCTCCCGCGGCGAGGATCAAGGCCGCGTGGCCGCCCGCGAGGCTGCGGTGCGTCCGGCGATGCGACCACTCGCGAAGCAGGCGGTGAGCAGATAGCCACCGGTCGGGGCGTCCCAGTCGAGCATTTCCCCGCAGGCGTACCAGCCGGGCAGGGCGCGGATCGCCAGGTCGTCGTCGACCGCCTCGAGCGCGATGCCACCAGCGGTGCTGATCGCCTCCGCGATCGGCCTCGGCGGCCCCAGCCCGATGGGCAGGCGCTTGATGGCCGCGGCGAGGGCGGCCGGGTCGCCGAGCGTGGCCGGCGGGAGGCATTCGCGGAGCAGGGCGGCCTTGGCGCCCTCGAGGCGAAGACGGCGGCGGAGGACCTCGCTGAGGCTGCGGCCGTCGCGGTCCCGGCCCAGCGCTTCGCGCACCTTCGCCTCCGGCGTGGCCGGCAACAGATCGAGGAGCAGGCCGGCCTCCCCGCGGGCCTGCAGCGCGGCGCGGAGATCGGCGCCGATCGCGTACAGCAGGCTGCCTTCGAGGCCGTACTCGCTGACCACGCACTCGCCCTGCCGGGAACGGGCGACGCCGTCGGCGTCCGTCCACAGCGCCGCCACCGGCTTGAGTGGCGCCCCGGCGAAGCGGGTTCGGAAGAGGTCCGTCCACGGACGTTCGAAACCGCAGTTCGAGGCATCCAGCGGACGCGTCGGGACGCCACGGGCCGAGAGCCAGGGCAGCCATGCGCCGTCGGAGCCGAGCTGAGGCCAGCTGCCGCCGCCCAGGGCCAGCACCACCGCGCGGGCCTCGAGGTGCCGGGTGCCGCCGGGCATGTCGACGAGCGCCCGGCCTTCACCGTCGAAGCCGATCCAGCGATGGCGCATGTGGAAGCGCACCCCGTCGGCCTTCAGCCGGGCGATCCACGACCGCAGCAGCGGCGCGGCCTTGAGGTCCTCGGGGAACACCCGGCCCGAGGTGCCGACGAAGGTGCGCACCCCCAGCTCCGCCGCCCAGCGCCTCAGGGCGGGGCCGTCGAAGGCGTCGAGCCAGCCGGCGACGGACCGGGCGCCGAGCGTGTACCGGCGATCGAAGTCGGGCCGGGGATCGCCATGCGTCAGGTTGAGGCCGCCCCGGCCGGCGATCAGGAACTTCCGGCCGGCCGACGCCTTGGCCTCGAACAGGTCGACCTCGACGCCCGCGGCGCGCGCGGCCTCCGCCGCCATCAGCCCGGCCGGGCCACCGCCGATGATGGCGACGCCCGGGCAATGCAGGGGCACGGACGCGGGCAGGGTCGAGGGGCTCATTCGGCCGCTTGGACGCCGACGAGTTC
>JAJTHD010000059.1 GCA_021297925.1 Lysobacteraceae bacterium | reverse complement strand
GTCGCCCCCGGCTCGATCCCGATCACGGCCTTGACCAGCAGGTGGGCCGACACCGGTGCGGTGATGAAGACGAACAGGGTCACGAGGAACTCCCGACCGGTCCAGCCGCCCGCGTGGGCGAACCACAGCATCGAGGCGATCAGCGAGAGGCCGATGCCGAGCGTGGTGGCCTTCGTGGGGCCGTGAAGCCGCTTCATGAAATCGTGCAGCTTGGCGAGCCCCCAGGCCCCGACCAGCGCGAACGCCGCCCCCGAGACGAGCAGCAGGACCAGCAGGCCGTCGAGCCAGATCGGCAGGTCGTTCATTCGACGATGCTCCCGCGCTTGAGGAAACGGGCGGCGGCGACCGTGCCGAAGAACCCGAACACGGCGATCAGCAGCGCCGCCTCGAAGTAGACCGCGTCGCCAAGCGCGATGCCGACGACGATCAGCAGGGCGAGCGCATTGACGTACATCGTGTCCAGCGCCAGCACCCGGTCGGCGAGCGACGGCCCGCGCAGCAGGCGGTACAGCGCCAGCGCGATCGCCAGCGCGAAGGCGCCGGCCACCCAGGGCAGGACGGCCGCGGTGATCATCGGAACACCTCCAGCAACGGGGCCTCGTAGCGGGCCTTCACCTCGGCCGCGATGGCGGCCGGGTCCTCGGCGTGCAGCGCGTGCACGAGCAACCAGCGGCGATCCTCGCTGATCTCGCAGCTCAGCGTGCCCGGCGTCATCGTGATGATCGAGGCGAAGATCGCGATGCCCTGCGGCGACTGCAGGTCGAGCGGCACCCAGACGAAGGCGGGACGGATGGCCGACTCGGGGCCGAGGATCCGTAGAGCCACCTCGATGTTCGCCTTGACGATGTCGTGGAGCACCACGAGGGCCAGCCTTGCCGCGGCGAGCGGCGCCCGCGGGCGGGCCGCCGGGATCGCCGGGGCCGGGAGCAGCGGCGGCAGGCCGAGGCCCAGCAGCGCACCCAGCAGGGCGTGGCCGGGCGTGACGCCGTTGAGCAGGAGCCAGAGTGCGAAGATCGCGAGGCTGGCGATGGGCACGGGAAACAGGCGCGAACGCATGGTCGGGGTCCTCACTGCGGCACCGTGGTGGGCAGCGGCGTCTTCCCGAGCACCGCGTCGCGGTAGGCGGCGGTGTCGGCGAGCTGCGCCGCGCTGCCGCCGACGTAGTCGACGACGCGGCCAGCGAGCACGGCCGTGCCGAGCAGCGCGGCCAGCAGGACGAGCAGGCCGAGGCGTTCGCCCAAGGCCGGTGCCGCGACGGCCGCCGGGGTGCGGCTCGGTGCGATGGCGGGCTGCTGCCAGAACAGGCGGCTGCCCGCGCGCACCAGCGCCACGAGGTTCAGCAGGCTGGCGACGAGCACGAGGGTCCACAGCACGACGCCCGGCCCGGCGGGCGCCGTGTTCGCCAGCAGCAGGCTCTTGCCGAGGAAGCCACCGAGCGGCGGCAGGCCGGCGGCCGCGATCGCGAGCACCGCGAACAGTCCCCCCAGCAGGCCGGCGCGGAGCGTCACGCCCACCCGCGAGAGCCCGTCACCCCCGTCGCGATGGCGACGCACCCAGTCGGCGAGCAGGAAGAACGCAGCCATCGCCAGCGTAGAGTGCGCGAGGTAGTAGAGCGCGGCCGCCAGCGCCGGCAGCGAGCCGAGGCCCAGCGCCATGAACAGCACGCCGGCCGAACCGACCACCAGGTAACCCAGCAGCCCGCGCAGCTGGGTGGCGGCAAGCGCACCAAGCGCCGCCAGCAGCGTGGTGCCGGCCCCCGCCCAGAACAGCCCGGCCTGCAGCGCACCGGTGAAGGCGGCGGCGCCGAAAACCAGCACGTAGACGCGCACGACGGCATAGACGCCAAGCTTGGTCATGATGGCGAACAGGATGGCCGCGGGCGCCGACGCCGAGGCGTAGGTGCGCGGGAGCCAGAAGTACAGCGGCAGCAGCGCCGCCTTCAGCGCGAACACCAGCACCAGCAGCACCGCGCCGGCCATGACCAGCGGCTGGCTCTCCGCCGGCATGGCCGCCACGCGCGCCGAGAGGTCGGCCAGGTTCAGGCTGCCCAGGGCCGCGTAGAGCACGCCGACGGCGAACAGGAACAGCGCCGAGGCGACCAGGTTCAGCACGACGTAGTGCAGGCCCTGGCGCAGGCGCTCGCCGCCCTGCCCGTGCAGCAGCAGGCCGTAGCTGGCCGCCAGCAGCACCTCGAAGAACACGAAGAGGTTGAACAGGTCGTGGGTCAGGAAGGCGCCGCACAGGCCCATCAGCTGGAACTGGAAGAGCGCGTGGAAGTGCGGCCCGCGGCGGTCGTCGTCGCTACCGGCGGCGTAGAGCTGGCTGGCCAGCGCGAGCAGCACCAGCAGGACCAGCATCAGCACAGCCAGCCGGTCGGCCAGCAGCACGATGCCGGCGAAGGACGGCCAGTTGCCGACCTGGTAGACCAGCAGACCGGCGTGCTCCACGCCGATGCCGAGGCCCAGCACCACCACGCCGAGCAGAACGGTCGAAACGAGGGACAGCACGCGCTTCCACTCGAGCGGCGCGCGAAGGAGCAGCAGCAGCGCCGCCGCCGTCAGCAGCGGCAGCACGACCGGCAGCACCGGCAGGTGGACGTGCAGGCCGCTCATGAGCGCGGCTCCCGGCCGTCGATGTGGTCGCTGCCGTTGGCCGCGCGGGCGCGCAGCGCCATCACCAGAAGCAGGGCGGTCATCGCCATGCTGATCACGATGGCGGTCAGCACCAGCGCCTGAGGCAACGGGTCGGTGTAGTTGGCCAGCAGCGGCGCCACGCCCTCCTTCAGCAGCGGCGTGCGCCCCGGGTTCAGGCGACCGGCGGCGAACAGGAACAGGTTCACCGCGTACGAGAGCAGCGTCAGCCCGAGGATCACGTCGAAGCTCCGCGCCCGCAGGATCAACCAGAACCCGCCGGCGGCGAGCAGGCCGATGGCCGAAGCGAGGACGAATTCGAGGCTCATCGGTCGTGCTCCGGACGGGACAAGCGTGACAGCAGCACCAGCACCAGCATCAGCGCGCCGGCGACGGTGACCAGCACGCCGGTGTCGAAGCCCATGGCGCTGGCGAAGGGGATCTCGCCCACCCACTCGAGGCCGGGCACCACGACGTACGGCGTGCTGCTGGTGAGGAACGGATGGGCGAAGAACAACGCGCCGAGCCCGGTGACCGTCGCGGCGAGGAGCCCGGCGCCGATCCAGGCCGTCCAGTCGTGGCGGAGCTGGCGTTCCGCGGCGGCGGCCCCGTGCGCGAGGGTCTGCAGGTAGAACGCGCCGACCAGCACGAGGGCTGCAACGAAGCCACCGCCGGGGGCGTTGTGGCCGCGCAGGAAGAAGTACGCCGAAACGGCGGCGCCGAGGGGCAGCAGCCAGTGCGCCAACAGCTGCAGCATCAGCGAACGCCCGCCCTCGACGCGGAGCTCCGCGGCGGGCTTCGACGGCGACAGCAGGGCCGCGATGATCAACCCCGCGATGCCGACCACCGCGATCTCGCCGAGCGTATCGAGCGCGCGGTAGTCGACGATGATCACGTTGACGACGTTCAGGCCGCCGCCCTCGGTCTTGCTGGTGCGCAGGAAGTACTCGGCGACGCTCGCCACCGGCTGGGTCATCACCGCATAGGCCAGCGCGCCGATGACGCCGCCACCGCCGAGGGCCAGCGCGGCGTGCCATGCCTTGGCGATCGGCGCGCGCTCGCGCGGCGACTCGGCCGGGAGGTGCCGCAGGGCCAGCAGGAGCAGCAGGATCGAGAGCACCTCCACCATCAGCTGCGTCAAGGCGAGGTCCGGCGCGGACAGGAAGACGAAGGCCAGCGAGACGCACAGGCCCACCGCGCCGACCAGCAGCACCGCCCGCAGGCGGTGCCGGTAGCTCGCGACGGCCGCCACGCAGGCCGCCGCGCCGATGGCCCAGAGTGCCCACGCCCCGATGCCGGCGGGCGTCAGGGTGCGACCGGCAGGCGGCAGCCCATCGACGAAGGCCAGGGCGCCGGCCAAGGCGGTGGCCAGCATCACCCACCCGAGGTAGGCCGGGAGGCGTCCGTTTTCGAGGCGCCGGGTGATGGCCGCGGCGAGCGCCACCGTGCCCCGCAGCCCGGCGTCGAAGAGGTGCTTGCCAACCGAGGCGCCGGGATCGTGCCGGAAGGCCCCGAGTCGTTGCAGGAACGCCCACAGCGCCACGCCGCCGGCGAGACCGACCGCACTCATGAGCAGCGGCACGTTGAACCCGTGCCAGATCGCAAGCGTGTAGTCGGGCAGCGGCCCGCCCAGGGCGCCCCGCGCGCCGACCGCCAGCAGCGGGCCGATGGTGAGGCCGGGCAGCAGGCCGACGGCCAGCACCACGAGCACCAGCACCTCCACCGGGACGCGCATGAAGCGCGGCGGCTCGTGCGGCGTGCCGTTGACGCACTTGGGCTCTCCGCCGAAGAACACGTCGCGGACGAAGCGCAGCGAGTAGACGACGGAGAACGCGGCGGCGAGCACGGCGAGGCCCGGGATCAACAGGTGCAACCCGGCGATGTGCGGCACGTTCAGCGTCTCGGCGAGGAACATCTCCTTCGACAGGAAACCGTTGAACAG
>JAJTHD010000057.1 GCA_021297925.1 Lysobacteraceae bacterium | reverse complement strand
CGAAAGCTTGCTGCTGAGCGAACGCAGGTAACTGGTGTAGGCCGCGATCTCGTCGAGCAGCTGCGAGAAGCTGCGCGACAGGTCGCCGATCTCGTCGCGCGCGGCGGACACCTCGAACCGGCGCACCTCGCCGCTGCGATCGAGCGCCTGCTCGGCGGCATCGCGGAGGCGGCGGATGCGTTGCGAGAGCCGCGTAGCGAACAGGAAGGCGACGCCGCCGGACGCGAGGAAGGCGAGCAGGGTCAGGCCCAGCAGATGCGCCGCCGCCCGATCGGCCAGCAGCAGAGCCTCGGCGTTGCTGCGGTCGAGCCGCAGTACCGCGCGAACCTCGCCATCAACGCGCACCGGCACCGCGCTGCTGAGGATCAGCCGCGTGCCCTGCGGATCACGGCGCCAGCGCGATTCCACCCGGCCCTGCGCCGCGGCAAGTCGCTCCGCCCGGTCGTCGCGCAGCGGCGAGGCTTCGGCGGCGAAAGCCTCGAGTTCCGCGGCATCGAGCATCGCGCGATACAGCAGGCGACGCCACGACAGCACGTCGTCGCCGGCGGCGTCCGCGCGCAGAGCACCGTCCGCGGCAAACGCCCAGCCGCGGCCATCGACCACGACGGCGCGCACATCGTCGGGCAGCAGTGCACCGAGCTCGCGCTGCAGGCGCGGCGAGGGACGGTACAGGGCGAAGCGCGGCGAGGCGGATTCGGTAACGCCACCGCCCCCATCGGCGTCTCGGCGGATGATGCGCAACGCATCGAGCGACAGCCCCTGCGGCAAGGCCAGCTCGACGGCGTACCCATCCGCGGTTTCGCGCCAGCCGCCTTCCGCGAGCACCGGTGCGGCGCTGCCGTCCGCGGCCGCTGCACGCGTACTGCCATCGGCCCGCGCCGCCAGCTTCAGTCGCATCTGGCCAAGGCTGGTGTCGAGTTCGAGCAGGACCGCATCGATCGCGAGATCACCGGGCCAATGCGCCTCGCCGCGCTGCGGCGTCACGTCGTCGACGGCGATGAACACCAGCCGGCGCTCGTTGTAGTGCCCCACCGCGAAGCGCACGCCCGGCAGCGCGGCCTCGGTCTCCAGCGGCGACGCGACATCGCCCCAGTCGCTGACATCGCCATCCAGACGGGGAGAGGCCGCCAAAGCGTGCACCGGCAGCGATGGCGCCGCGGGCGGCAGAAGGGCCGGCCGCAACGCGAGGCTGCGCGCCACCGCTTCCCCCGAGGCCTCCAGCGCCTGCTGCTGGCCCTGCCGAAGCAGGTTCTCCATCTGCACCAGGGCCTGCCACGCCGCCCACGGCAGCACCAGCGCGATCAGCGCGAGCAACAGGAGCTGGCGGCGCAGGCTCAATCGCACGCGCGGGGCGTCATCTGCGGGGCGCGGCGGGCGCCGCTCATGGCCGCCAGCGGTAGCCGGCGCCGTGCACGGTATCGACCTCGTCGAACGCGACGTCGAGGGCCTGGAACTTCCGGCGGATGCGCTTGATGTGCGAGGTCACCGTGGCGTCGTCGACCACGACCTGTGCCTCGCGCATCAGCTGCTCGCGGTTCTTGACGTGGCCCGGATGGCGCACCAGCGCATGCACGATCCAGAACTCGGTGACGGTGAGCGGCACGGCCTCGCCGTTCCAGCTCACCTGCATGCGTTCGAACTCCAGCTTCAAGCCACGCAGGACGATCACCGAATCGCGCGTGGCCGGCGCGCGCAGCGCTTCGACACGACGCAGTAGCGCATGGATGCGCGCGGTGATGTGCGGCAGCGAGACGCCCTTGCTCAGGTAGTCGTCGGCCCCGAGGCGCAGGCCGGAAATCACGTCGAGTTCGGAATCGCGCGCGGTGAGGAACAGGATCGGCAGGCTGGCCGAGCGCGCCCGGAGCTCGCGGCACAGCTCGTAGCCGCCTTCCAGCTCGTCGCCGAGGCCGACGTCGATCATCACGAGGTCGGGCAGTTTGGCGGCGAATGCGGCGCGGGCTTCCGGGCGCGAGGCGTAGGCCGACACCGCGAAACCGTGCTTGCGCAGGGCTTCGGCGTAGTTGTCGCGAATGGCGGGTTCGTCTTCGACGATGGCGATGGCGTGGGTCATGGCGGCCAGTCTAGCGGCGCTTGCCCGGGCCGGAAGGCGCTGCCCGCGATTTGCCACCACCCGTCCGAAAGCCGCCGCGCGTCGGCGGCACGCCGGCATATCGCACGGATGAAATGCAGCTCACGGAGGATGCTACCCATGCCCACATCGAGTTTCCGACGCGCCCCGGTGGGGCGCGATCATCGCGTCACCGCCTCACCCCGATTCCGCGCCGAACGCGGCGCCCTCTGGCTCGGACTCGGCCTGTGCTTCGCCACCCTGTTCGTGCTGCGCGCCACCGACCCCCGCTGAAAGGAACCCCGATGAGCCTCGAGATCGAACTGCCCCCCGGCGCCGCGCTGCCCCGCGGCGCACACTTCGGTGAACCGCCGCGCGATGCCGCCTTGGCCCTCGCGCGCTTCCTCGGCCGCGTGCCGACGCCGCCCAGCGATGCCGAGATGGCCCGCCGTTGCGGCTCAGCCGCAGGCGGCGGCCACTTCAGCACGCATCTTCGCGATGACGGCGGCGTAGTCCGGCGCATTGAAGATGGCCGAGCCGGCGACGAAGGTGTCGGCGCCCGCAGCCGCGATGCGGCCGATGTTGTCGGCCTTGACGCCACCGTCCACTTCGAGGCGGATGGCCTTGCCGCTTGAATCGATGCGCTTGCGGATTGCCTCGATCTTGCGCAGCGCCGAATCGATGAAGCTCTGGCCGCCGAAGCCGGGGTTCACGCTCATCACCAGCACGAGGTCGAGGTTCTCCAGCGTGTAGTCGAGGACCTCGAGCGGCGTCGCCGGGTTCAGCACGAGGCCAGCCTGGCAGCCGTGGGACTTGATGAGCTGGATCGTGCGGTCGACGTGGCGGCTGGCTTCGGGATGGAAGCTGATCACCGAGGCGCCGGCCTTGGCGAAATCCGGAACGATGCGGTCGACCGGTTCCACCATCAGGTGCACGTCGATCGGCGCGGTGATGCCGTGCTTGCGCAGGGCCTCGCAGACCAGCGGGCCGATCGTCAGGTTCGGCACGTAGTGGTTGTCCATCACGTCGAAGTGCACCCAGTCCGCACCGGCCTTGAGCACGGCATTCACCTCGTCGCCCAAGCGGGCGAAGTCGGCGGAGAGGATGGACGGGGCGATGACGCAGTTCGACATGGGGATCCCGGGGACAACGCAGAGAAGAAGGGAACGGCGTGGGCGGCGCTCAGCGCTCGCGGCGGCGCTGCTGGATGAGGTCGTAGGCGCGATTGATCTCGCGCAGTTTCTCGTCGGCCTGCGATCGGAGTTCAGGCGCCACGCCTTCGAGCTTGTCCGGGTGGTACTGCGACACCAGCCGCTGCCAAGCGCGACGGATGGTCTCGTCGTCGGCGCTCGGATCGACGTCGAGGACCATGTAGGGGTCCGGCCCACCGCGGCGGAACCAGCCGCGGTCGAAGCCCATGCCGATCAACGCACCCAACACGCCTCCGGCCGGATGGCGCAGGAGCAGCCAGCCGGCGAGGAACCCGAGGATCGTGCCGTACCACCGCATCTCAGCGCTCCGCCGGCGGGCGGAAGCCCGGCTGCGAGGCGTACCAGCGCGCGAGGGCCTCGATGTCGTCGGGCTGCAGCGCATTGCTGATGGCGTTCATCGCCGCCGCCTTGCGGCTGCCGTCGCGGTAGGCGTTCAGGGACAGCGCGAGGTAGGCCTCGTCCTGGCCGCCCAGGTGGGGCGTTCCGGGCTGGCGCGCCGTGCCGTTCTCGCCGTGGCAGGCCACGCAGAGGCCGAGCTGGGCCGGCTTCTCGAGGGCGACGGGCGAGGGCGCGGCGGCCGGCGGCAGGCGCGGCGAACCGGCCGGCGGGCTGGTCTGGGCAAGGGCCGCGGCCGGGAGGCCGAGGGCGAGGGCGGCGACGAGGAGCGGCTTCATGGCGGCGGATTCTAGCCTGCGGGCCGTGAGCGCCGGGGCGCGCCGCTACAATGACGGCTTCCCCGCGCCGCCCTGCCCGCCGTGTCGACGACCCTGCACACCTCGAACCTCGCCCTGCCCCTGCGCCACCGCGGCAAGGTGCGCGATGTCTACGATCTTCCGCCGGGCCCGGACGGCCGCGGTCGCCTGCTGATGGTGGCCAGCGACCGGCTCTCGGCCTTCGACGTGGTGCTGCCCGATCCGATTCCGGGCAAGGGCGAGATGCTCTGCCAGATCTCGAACTTCTGGTTCGGCAAGACCGCCCACCTGATGCCGAACCACCTCACCGGCACCGATGTGGCCAGCGTGCTGCCGCCCGGCACAGACGCCGCGCTGTACGCCAAGCGTGCGGTTGTGACGAAGGCGCTGAAGCCCCTGCCGGTGGAAGCCATCGCCCGCGGCTACCTGATCGGCAGCGGCTGGAAGGACTACCAGAAGACCGGCCAGGTCTGCGGCATCGCCTTGCCAACAGGCCTCAGGCAAGCAGAACGACTGCCGGAGCCGATCTTCACGCCCAGCACCAAGGCCGCCGTCGGCGACCACGACGAGAACGTGAGCTTCGATGCGGTCGTCGCCGCCATTGGCGGTGAACTGGCGGAGAAAGTGCGCGCGGCGACGCTGGCGATCTACCGCTTCGCCGCGGCCTACGCGCTGGAGCGCGGCATCATCATCGCCGACACCAAGCTGGAGTTCGGCCTCGATGCCGACGGCACGCTGGTGGTGATGGACGAGATGCTCACGCCCGACTCCTCGCGCTTCTGGCCGGCCGACACCTACTCCGTCGGCACCAGCCCGCCGAGCTACGACAAGCAGTACGTGCGCGACCACCTCGAGACGCTCGACTGGAACAAGACGGCACCGGGCCCGTCGCTGCCGGCCGAGGTGATCGCCGTGACCCGCGCCAAGTACGCCGAGGCGCTGCAACGCCTCGCCGGGATCACGATCGACTGACCTCGCGCTCCACGGAGACCGCATGAGCCGCCTGCACACCCTGCTCGAGCACTACGGCCGCGACCACGAGAACGCGACGAACCAGGCGATCCACCTCGTCTGCGTACCGCTGATCCTGTGGTCGATCATCGCGATGGTGTGGACGATCCCGGTGCCCGGCACCTGGTTCCAGCCGGGCGCGTTCGCCGGCTTCCTGATGGCGATCCTCGCCGCGTGGTACTTCCGCGGCTCGCGCACGCTGGGCCTCGGCGCGGCGGCCAGCTTCGTCGGTGCCGGCGCGCTGTGCTGGTTCCTCGCCAACGCCATCGGCATGCGCGGGCTGCTCGTCACCGCCATCGTCGTGTTCGTCGCGGCGTGGATCGGCCAGTTCATCGGGCACAAGATCGAAGGGAAGCGGCCGAGTTTCTTCACCGACCTCGTCTACCTGCTGGTCGGCCCGGCGTGGACGCTCTCGAAGCTCTACCGGCGCCTCGGCATTCCGTATTGAACGCCCTTCCTCCGCGCGACATCGGCCTGGTCGCGATCGTCTGCGTCGTCTGGGCGATCAACTTCCTCACCTCGGCCTACGCGCTGCAGGAATTTCCACCGCTGCTGTTCACCGGCCTGCGCATGGCCCTGCTGGCCCTGGTGCTGTGGCCCTTCCTGAAGGCGCCGGCACCAGGGCAGTGGCCGCGCCTTCTCGGCATCAGCGTAGGCCTGGGCGTGGTGCACTTCGGCCTGAGCTTCTGGGCGCTGAAGCTGGCCGGCGACCTGTCGTCGGTAGCCATCGTGATGCAGAGCTATGTGCCGATGTCGGCGCTGCTGGCATGGTGGCTCCTCGGTGAGCGCTTCGCGTGGCGGACGGGGCTGGCCATCGCCGTGAGCTTCTCTGGCGTGCTGGTGCTCGGCTTCGACCCGCTGGTGCTCGACCGCCCAGCCTCCCTGCTGCTGATGCTCTGCTCGGCGGGCTTCCTCGCCCTGGCCACCGTGATGATGCGCGGCCTGCAGGGGCAGACGCCGTGGAGCCAGCAGGGCTGGCTGGCCCTGATCAGCGTCGGCCCGCTGCTGGCCCTGTCGTTCGCGATCGAGGGGCCGCTGACGCAAAGCCTGGCCGGCGGCACCTGGATCGGCTGGAGCGGCGTGGCGTACTCGGCCCTCGTGTCGTCGCTGCTGGGCCACGGGCTCTACTACGTGCTGGTGCAGCGCCATCCGGTGGCGCAGGTCACCCCGTGGCTGCTGCTGGCCCCGGTTTTGGCCATCGGGCTCGGCGTGGCGTTCTGGGGCGACCGGCCCGGCCCGAAGCTGTGGATCGGCGGTGCGATGGTGTTGGGCGGCGTGCTGGCCATCGCCCTGCGCAGCTGGCAGAAGGCGCGGCAGACGGTCGCCCGCGCCTGATCGACCGGTCGCTCCCGGCCGCCGGCGGTTCACCGTGGTTTCACGCCACACTGACAACACTGTGGCCACGACTGCGGGCCCCTCTGGTCATGCGTGATGCATGGCGATGTCGGAGTCGTTCATCGATCCACCGGCCCGCCGCACGGACGCTCCTCGCCTCGAGGCCGGCCATCGATGACCCATCGACCTGCCTTCGGAGTAATTCATGGAACTGTTGACCGGCCTCTGGCTGGGTATGCCCGTCTGGGTGTGGCTCGCCTTCCTCGGCGCCGTCCTCGCCATCCTCGTCTTCGACCTCGGCGTCCTGCACAAGGAAGCCCACGAGATCGAGGTCAAGGAGAGCCTGTGGATGTCGGCGCTCTACATCGGCCTGGGCCTGCTCTGGGCCGTCGCCGTGTGGTTCATCTACTACAACTACGGTGGCGACAAGGCCATCGACCCGCAGATCGCGAACCTCGCAACGCCCGAGGCCAAAGCCTGGGAGGCGGTCAAGCTGTACATGACCGGCTACCTCGTCGAGAAGGCGCTGGCGATGGACAACGTGTTCGTCATCTCGATGATCTTCACGTACTTCGCCGTGCCGCGGATCTACCAGCACCGCGTGCTGTTCTGGGGCATCCTCGGCGTGATCGTGCTGCGCGCGATCATGATCGGCCTCGGCGCCGCGCTGGTGATGAACTTCTCGTGGATCCTCTACGTCTTCGCGGTGATCCTGATCGCCACCGGCGTGAAGATGCTCTACGCGATCGACGACGAGCCGGACATCGCCAACAACTTCGCCCTGAACTTCCTGAAGAAGCGCATGCCGCTCACGAAGGAACTGCACGGTGAGCGCTTCTTCGTGAAGCTGCCCGACAGCACCGGCGGCAAGATGGTGTGGTTCGCCACCCCGCTGTTCCTCTGCCTCGTGCTGGTCGAGATCGCCGACGTTGTGTTCGGGATCGACTCGGTGCCGGCGATCTTCGCGATCACCCCGGACCCGTTCATCGTCTACACGTCGAACATCTTCGCGATCCTCGGCCTGCGCGCCCTGTACTTCGCGCTGGCGGCGATGGTCCACCGCTTCCACTACCTGAAGTACGCGCTGGCCTTCGTGCTGATCTTCATCGGCGGCAAGATCTTCCTCGGCGACTGGCTGTTCGACGGCAAGGTGCCGGCCGAGAT
>JAJTHD010000213.1 GCA_021297925.1 Lysobacteraceae bacterium | reverse complement strand
GAACCGGGGGTGTCCTGGCTTCGACGGGGGTTGCGAAATTGCTTGGCGCATGCCGAGGGGGCGGCTTTCCTCGTTAATCCAGCAGCAAAAACTCAGACGCCAACGACGACGTCTACGCTCTCGCCGCTTAAGGCGTAAGCCCCGAACCCACTTGTGCCCGTGCTCGTGGATGTAGGGTCACTATCACGGGATGGTTCCCGGCGGCGACCCGCCAACCGGAAACGAGACTTAGCGGGTATGTCCTGCGGCGTGCTTCGCACACCGTGTTTCCGCAGGCCGAGAACGAACGGTGAGCTAAGCATGTAGTGCCGGGCATGGAGTGCCTTCGGACGCGGGTTCGACTCCCGCCACCTCCACCATCTACGAGGGCCCGGACGATCTCCGGGCCCTTTTCTTTATGGGTATTCGTGATTCGCGGTGGAATTCGGGGTTTTCGCGTCAGAGCTCGCCGGCTTCCAGCTTCGCAATTCTCGCCCTCACAGCACGCGCATGCCGGCCTTCGCGGCGCCCTCGTCGAAGGTGACCACCCCGTCGCAGCCATCGGCCATCGCCACGCGGACAATCAGGCAGTCGGCAAAGTCGCCGCCCTGGCGGTAGATGCGCAGCGCCTGCCACACCTGCTCGGCCTCCTGCACTACCAGTCCCTGCGTGCGCAGCAGACGCTCCAGCGTCTCCGCAACCATTTCGCGCGAAGCGTCATAACAGCGCTGCAACACCCAGACGAGTTCAATCAGCACCACCTGCGACAGGTAGCCCGGTTTTGCATCCGTCAGGCTCTCGATCAGGGCCGTGGCCTTGGCCGACTGTTTGGCGTCGTCCTGAGCGAAGTAGCGCACCAGCACATTGGTATCCAGCCCGATCATCGAGCCGCCTCTGCGCCGGCGGCAGCGATCGCCGCGTTCATTGCATCGATCGATACCGCCACCGCCCGCTTCGGCAGGATGCCCTTGAGGTCGGTGACCGGCAGTGTCGCCGCTATCACCTCGAACCGACCCGGCGCGATCTGCACGAACTCGATCCGATCACCGGACTCGACGCCCAAGCTGGCCCGGACGGCTGCGGGGATGGTGATCTGACCTTTGGAAGTGAGGGTCGCGGTGCTCATGCAGCCTCCTGCGCAGCTAGATCCTTACATTAGTGTAAGGCGATAGCGTACGCAACGTCGGGCTGCAACCGCGAATGACGAATACGCTTCTCTCCAACCCCCGCCTTCACCCCGCGCCCCGCGGCTTCAGCCGCTGCGCCTCGCGCATGTAGTCCTGTGCCATCGCCGGGGTCATCAGTTCCAGCATCATGCGGTTCTCGATCCAGAACTCGATCACGTCGTTCCAACCCCGCGAGAGGCGGATGGCACGCCAACCCTCGCGGTGTGCGAGGACCAGAATGTCGGCCTCGCTGCGCTCCATGGAAACGGCGGCATGGGTCGCGGTGAACCCGGTGGCTGACGGGTGGTGGCGGAACTGCGCCTGCCCTGCCCCGGGTTGCGGCAGCATCTCGGTGCCCACGGGGTACACCTCGAGGGCGGTGCCGGCGTCATCGCCCGCCCAGACGATGAAGCTGTTCGGATAGGAACCGAAGCCGGTGACGGTGCCGCCGAAAAGTTCGGCAAGCACATCGGTCACATCGCGCGGGTTCTGCGCCGGCAGGGAGAGGTGGTGGATCATCGCGGGCTCCCGGGCTCAGGCTCAGGCGGGGGCCTGGCTGCCGAAAGGGTGGTCGATCAGGCGGTGCCATTCACCCGAGGCGTCACGCCGCAGCACGTCGTTCGGGGCATGAAGGCCCAGCAGGGCCTCGGGGCGACCGGCGTTGAAGTGCGTGGCAAAGGCGTTCACCCGCATCGCGGGCCCAGTCGATGGGGCGGCAAGGGAGGGCGAGGTCGGAACGGTGTTCATGGTGGGTCTCCTGGGCATGTGGGGCCCCGGCGGGGACGGCTGGGGCGCTGTGGGCCGGGGTGGCGACAGTGTCATTGCATCCACAGGATCGATAAATGCATTACTTCTGATTTCACTGTTTGCTTACGGAAAACAATCAGACCGCGATGCGCGCATGGATCGCCTGCAGGCCGTGCAAACCTTCGTCGCCGTGGCCGAAGCCGGCGGTTTCACCGCCGCTGCAGAGCGCCTGGGCCTGCCCAAGGCCAGCGTCAGCCAGCGGTTGTCGGCGCTGGAATCGCACCTCGGCACCCGCCTGCTGCAACGCAGTACGCGGCGTGTGGCGCTGACCGACGATGGCCGGGCCTACTACGGGCAATGCCTTCGCCTGCTGGCCGACATCGAGGCGGTGGAGGACGGCCTACGCGGGCCAGCGCCCGGTGTGGCCTCGCCCAGTGGCCTGCTGCGTGTCGACACCCTGCCCTCCGTGGCCAAGGGGGTGATCGCGCCGGCTCTGCACCGTGCACAGGGGCCTGTACGCCAGCCCGGCGTACCTCGACGACCATCCCGCCCCGCGCACGCCGACCGAGGCCCTGGCACACCGCTGGATCGGGCGTTTGCAAGGCTCGGAAGGGCGCGTGCTGCGATGGGAAACCACCGGCGCTGTGGCGGTCGAAATGATCGAGACGCCTCGTCCGGCGCCGTCCATCACCTTCAACGAGGGTGAGGCCGCCGTCGCCGCCAGTGTCGCCGGGCTGGGTCTGGTCATCGCGCCGCCGTTCGCCGTCGAGGACCCGGTACGGCGCGGCCAATTGACCCCGGTGCTGCCGGCATGGCAACTCGGCCGCTCGGCCCTCAGCGTGGTCTATCCCTCGCAACGCCACCTGAGCCCGCGCCTGCGCGGCTTCGTCGACTGGATCGATGGCGTCGTGCGGCAGCACCCGAGCCTTGCCCTCACCCCTGAAGCCGCCCCCCGCCGCTGGGCCGCCGGGGCGGCGTCGCCCTGAGACCCGGACGGCCCGGTCAGGGCACGGGCGGGCCGAAGCGCCGCTCGAACTCGTCCGCACTCAGTGCCGGCGCCATCAGCCAGCCCTGCATCTCGTGGCAGCCCATCGCGATCAGCAGTTCGCGCTGCGCCTCCGACTCGACGCCCTCGGCCGTCACCGACAGGCGCAGGGCACGCCCCATCTGGACGATGGCCGTCACGATGGCCTCGCTCTCGGCGCTGCCGGGCAGGTCGGCGATGAAACTGCGGTCGATCTTGATGCGCTCGATCGGGAAGCGCTTGAGGTACGAGAGCGACGAGTAGCCGGTGCCGAAGTCGTCGATCGCGAGCCGGACCCCGAGGGCGCTCAGGGCCGTCAGGCGACGCATCGCATCCTCGACATCGGCGATCAGGATGGACTCGGTGAGCTCCAGCTCGAGCGACTCGCCCGGCAGGTCGTGGCGCCGCAAGCCCTCGGCGACGGCATCGATGAAGTCCGACTGGTGGAACTGCAGCGCGGAGACGTTCACTGCGATCGGCAGGCACCGGCCTCCACGCCACCATGCGCCCAGCCTCGCGAGCGTCGTGTCGAGGACGAAGCGTCCCAGCGGGATGATCGCGCCGCTTTCCTCGGCGAGGGGGATGAATCGCGCCGGCGAGACGACCCCCAACTCCGGGTCGGTCCATCGCACGAGCGCCTCGGCACCGATCAGGCGACGATCCTCGAGCCGGAACTTCGGCTGGTAATGGACCTCGAGCCGCTGGTCCAGCAGGGCCTGCCGAAGGGCGTGGTCCAGCTTCATCCGCGACAGGAGCCCGATGTTCATCTGGCGCTGGTAGAAGCGGAGATCGGCGCGACCCCGTTCCTTGACGGCATACATCGCGCTGTCGGCGTTGCGCGCCAGTTCCTCGGCATCCGCGCCGTCCTCGGGGTACATCGCGATGCCGATCGACACGGTGAGGCGGAAGCTCATGTCCGCGACGTCGACCGGCTGCGCGACGGCATTCAGGATCCGGCGCGCCGCGATCTCCGCGCCCTGGGCGTCGACGCCGGCGAGCAGCACGATG
>JAJTHD010000163.1 GCA_021297925.1 Lysobacteraceae bacterium | reverse complement strand
GTCGGCCCGCAGAAGGGCCACGTGGTCGGCGAACAGGGCGTGGGCAACGATCGGCCCGCGAAAACCACGGGCACGCAGCTGGCGCGCCGCGGTGCGCTTGGCTTCGATCGCATCCATCGCCAGCACCGCGACACCCATGCCCCCGAGATCGACGCTCCGCCAGAAGTCCCCGTCCTCCGCATCCGCCATCACCACCTGGCGACCCGACTGCTGATGCTCGCGTACCCGGTACGGGTCGGCGTCCAGCCCCACCACCTCGCCCAACGCGCCTCCGAGGGTGTCGTACGCCGCAGTCCCCGTGCGCCCCATGCCGAACACCAGCGCGCGCGCGTGCCCGAGCGCCGGGGGGATCTCGTCAGGATGGCGGGCCTGCCTCTGCCAACGGGCAAGCGCGGGCTCGAAGCGCTCGTAGAGGGCCTGCGCGCTCCGGTTCAGCGGCGCAGCGACCGCGAAGGACAGCGCCACGGCCATCGCGATCGGCGTCAGCCAGGCCTCGAGGCCTGGGACGCCGACGGCGACGATCAGCCCGAATTCGCTGTAGGCCCCCAGCGCCAGCGCGGCGAGGAACGCATTGCGGGCGCGGAGCCGGAAGGCCAGCAGCAGGCCGAAGAACAGCGCGGCCTTGAACGGCAAAGCCAGCAGCAGCAATCCCGCGACGGCCCAGTCCGAGGCGGTCGGCAGGCCGGCCAGCCCGATCTGCAGGAAGAAGGCCACGAGGAAGACCTCCTTCATCGCCCACAGCGTGTTGCCGAGCTCGCGCGCCCGCGGATGCCCGGCGACCAGCATCCCGACCAGCAGCGCGCCCAGCTCCCCGGACACGCCAAACGCCGCGAAACCCATGCCGCCGAGCATCAGGGCAAGGCCGAGGCCGGCGAGGACCAGCAGTTCATCGTGGCCGCAGCGGTCGAGCAGGCGGAACAGCAGTGGGCGCAACAGTGGCAGGCCCAGCAGCAGCACGGCCCAGAGTGACGGCGACTTGCCGCCCCACAGGGCCAGCGCGGCCAGCGCCACGAGGTCCTGCACGATCAGGATGCCAATCGCCACGCGACCGTAGAATGCCGAGAGTTCGCGCTTTCCCTCGAGCATCTTGGCCGCCAGCACGGTGCTCGAGAACGACAGCGCGATGGCGACGAGGAGCGCCTCCGTCCCGCCAATGCCGACGGCGAGCACCAGCACCGGCGCGAACAGCGCGACGACGACCGCGCCATGCAGCAGCCCGCCGCCGACCACCGCAGGCTGCGCGATCTGTCCGATCTTCAGCTTGAGCCCGACGGTGAACAGCAGCAGCAGGACGCCGATGTGTGCGAGGTGGCCGACGGCGGCGATCCCGCGGTCGGGGATCCAGTCCCAACGCTCGTCCGCGGCATGTAGCGCGAAACCGGCGGCGAGAAATCCCACCAGCGGCGGCAGGCCGATGGCGCGCGCCAGCAAGCCGAAGAGGAGGGCGGCGCCGATGCCCAGCGCCTCGATCACGCGCGGTCGCCCGGCGCGTCGGCAGGCACGCGCACGTGGCCGTCCATCAGCACCCGGGCGCTGCGGCTCATCAGCGCGCGGCGCACGACCCACTGGCCGCCGATCTGCTCGGCCGCGGCGCCGACGCGCATCGTGCCACTGGGGTGGCCGAAGGTAACCGCCTCGCGCGCCCCGCCGCCGGCCGCCTCGTTCACCAGGGTGCCGGGGATGGCGGCCGCCGTGGCGATCGCCACCGAGGCCGTGCCCATCATCGCGTGGTGCAGCTTGCCCATCGACAGCGCGCGGGCGACGAGGTCGATGTCGTCGGCGTGGACGGCCTTGCCGCTGGAGGCGACGTAGTCGGCCGGTGGCGCGACGAACGCCACCTTCGGCGTGTGCTGGCGCTTGGCGGCCTCTTCCGGCGTCTTGATCAGGCCCATGCGCAGGGCACCGGCCGTACGGATGGCCTCGAACATCGCAAGGCGCTCGCGGTTCTCGTTGATGGCCGGCTGCAGCTCGGTGCCGATGAGGCCGATGTCGGCGGCGCGCACGAAGACGGTGGGGATGCCCGCGGTGATCATCGTCGCCTGCAGCACGCCGACGCCCGGAACGTCGAGGTCATCCACCACGTTCCCGGTCGGGAACATCGCCCCGCCCTCGTCGCCTTCGTCGACCGGATCGAGGAATTCCAGCGGGATCTCGGCACTCGGGAACGTGACGCCGTCGAGCTCGAAGTCGCCGTCCTCCTGCACCTCGCCGTTCGCGATCGGCACGTGGGCCACGATCGTCTTGCCGATGTTCTTCTGCCAGATGCGCACCGTGCACACGCCGTCGCGCGGGATGCGCTCAGCCGGGATGAATCCGTGGGCGATGGCGAAGGGCCCGACGGCGCTGCTGAGGTTGCCGCAGTTGCCGCTCCAGTCGACGAAGGCGCTGTCGATCGACACCTGTCCATAGAGGTAGTCGACGTCGTGCCCCGGCTGCGTGGCCGGCCCGATGATCACGCACTTGCTGGTGCTGCTGGTGGCGCCGCCCATGCCGTCGGTGTGCTTGCCGTAGGGGTCGGGCGAGCCGCTCACGCGCAGCAGCAGCGCATCGCGCGCGGCGCCGGGCACGCGCGCGGCCTCGGGCAGATCGGCGAGGCGGAAGAACACGCCTTTCGACGTGCCGCCGCGCATGTAGGTGGCGGGGATGCGAAGTTGGGGGCGGAAGGTCATCGTGGGACTCCTAGGATTCAACGAGGCGGCGCATCAGCACCGCCTTCAAGTCGCGGCGCGCATCACAGACGAGATGCACGTACGCCAAGTCACCGCGCCGCTCGTAGATCACCCGGTTGGCGCCTGCGAGCACCTGCCGGTACTGGGGGAGTCCGAGCGGGACGAGCTCGTCGGGGACACGCCCGGCCTCGGGATGGGTGGCGATCCTGCCCATCGCGGCCCGCAAGGCCCTCAAGGACTGCACCCAAGCTTTGTCGCCAAAGCGCTGCCGAACGTAACGGCGCAGCTCGCGCAGATCGGCTTCGGCGCCGCGGAGGACGACGACGCGGACACTCATTCCGCTGAGGCACCCAGATCGTCGAGCACCGCTCCAGCCTCACGGTAGGCCCCGGCATCGATGTCGCGCTGGCCGAGCGCCAGGATCTTCAGCAATGCCATGGCCTGTTCCTGCTGCTCCCACGCGGCCACGTCCATCACGACAAGCCGCGCTTCACCGTTCTGCGTGATCAGCAGCGGCTCGCCGGTTTCCGCCAAGGTGCTGGCGATCTCGGCGGCGTGATTCTTCAGGTAGCTGATCGGCTTGACCTGAGTGCTGTGCTTCATGACGGCCGCCAAAAGGGAATAATTATGGCTTAATTATTCCCTTCATCATTTCCCCACGCAAGTGCGCGGCGATGGCCTAGCGAATTGGTGGCCACTGGCGGCTCAGGCAGCTTGGTGTGCAGATGCAAGCGCTTGAAGAGCTTGGCAGTACAGCGCAACTCACGATGCATCGCACGTTCCGATGGCCTTTTCGACGACCTCGCACGCCGCGACAAGGTCTTGGAGCAGGCGGATATCGACCTCGGCATGCCCTTCATATTCGGCCAAGTTGCGGACCTGGTGCGCCTTGTCGAGCACGCGCCAGACCCCGGCCCCGAGGCCGAGGGTATGCGGCAGCACCTGGAAGACGATGTGGCGATGCTTCGGCCGATAGCCTTGGTGACGAAGTGCGGCAAGGCACAAGGCATGCGCGGCGTTGTAAGCGAGATCGAAACGGCTCTCCGGCGACAGCGCAGCGTTCCGCGCATCCGCGAGCCGGGCACGACCCGATCGGAGCAGACCCGCGATTTCGCTGGCGTCCGGCGCTTCGGCGGCCAGCGCGCCGCCCGAGGTGGCGAGGCGCTCAAGCGGGGAGGTCATGCTCGCCTCCAACCACCCAGATCCGCGGCTGGGCCATCACGCGCGCGAGGAAGGCCTGGCCCGTACGCCGCTTGGTCGCAAAGTCCTCGGCCGTGTACAGCGTCGGATTGACCCGTCGCCCGAGCTGCCCGGACAGCGGCTCCAGCGCCGCCATCAGTTCGCCGTAGGCCAAGGTGTCGGAGAGCACCATCAGGTCGATGTCGCTGCGTCCGGTGTCCTCCGCCTTCGCGACCGACCCGAACACGAACGCGGCGCGGATCGCCGGCCCGAACGGCCCCAAGGCGTCGCGCAACGGTGCCGCGAGCCCGAAGGTCTTGCGGACGATGCCGACCAACTCGTCGTGGATGGGCGCCGATGGATTGGCGCGATAGCGCTTCTGGCGTCCGACACTCTCGACGACGAGCAGGCCACTCCCGGCCAGCCGCGCCACCTCGCGCTGGACGGCACCGCTGCCAGCGCCGGTGCACTGGATCAACTCGCTGACGCTGAGGCTGCGACCGGGCGTGCCGAACAACGCGGCGAGCACCCGCTGCTGCGTGTGCGTGAACAAGGCATCGGAGAGGCTGGCGGCGGCGTAGATCGCCGCCGCTTCGCTGACTTTGGAAGCCGCCTTGATGCCCATATCGGGCACATTAATGCCCGGATTGGGCATTTACAAGCCCTCGACTCAGGCCGCCTTGGTCGCTTCGAGGAAGTCCTGCGCGAAGCGCTGCAGCACGCCGCCGGCCTCATAGATCGCCACTTCCTCGGCGGTGTCGAGGCGGCAGCGCACCGGGCACTCCACGCGCGTGCCGTCCTTGCGGTGCACGACCAAGGTCAGCGTCGCGCCCGGCGTGCGGGCGCCGACGACGTCGTACGTCTCCGTGCCGTCGAGGCCCAGCGTGAGGCGCGTGGTGCCCGGCAGGAACTCGCAGGGCAGCACGCCCATGCCGATCAGGTTGGTTCGGTGAATCCGCTCGAAGCCCTCGGCCACGATCGCCTCGACGCCGGCGAGGCGCACGCCCTTGGCGGCCCAGTCGCGCGAGCTGCCCTGGCCGTAGTCGGCGCCGGCGATGATGATCAGCGGCTGGCCGCGCTCCATGTAGGTCTCGATCGCTTCCCACATGCGCATCGTCTGGCCTTCCGGCTCGACGCGGGCCAGCGAGCCCTTGCGCACCTTGCCCTCGGCATCGCGGACCATCTCGTTCTGCAGCGTCGGGTTGGCGAAGGTGGCGCGCTGCGCGGTCAGGTGGTCGCCGCGGTGCGTGGCGTAGGAATTGAAGTCCTCTTCCGGCAGGCCCATCTTCGCGAGGTACTCGCCGGCCGCGCTGTTCAGCAGGATGGCGTTCGACGGCGACAGATGGTCGGTGGTGATGTTGTCGCCGAGGATCGCCAGCGGGCGCAGGCCGGAGAGCGTGCGCGGCTTGGCCAGCGCGCCCTCCCAATACGGCGGGCGGCGGATGTAGGTGCTCATCGGGCGCCAGTCGTACAGCGGCTTCACCGCTTCGCCGTGCTCGACGACCACGCGGAACATCGGCTCGTACACCTTGCGGTACTGCTCCGGCTTCACCGACTGCTTCACGACGGCGTCGATTTCGGCATCGCTCGGCCACAAGTCCTTCAGAAGGATCGGCGTGCCGTCGGCGCGATGGCCCAGCGCGTCCTTCTCGATGTCGAAGCGCACGGTGCCGGCGATGGCGTAGGCCACCACCAGAGGCGGCGAGGCAAGGAAGGCCTGCTTCGCGTACGGGTGGATGCGGCCGTCGAAGTTGCGGTTGCCCGAGAGCACGGCGGTCGCGTAGAGGTCGCGCTCGACGATCTCCCGCTGGATCGCGGGATCCAGCGCGCCGGACATGCCGTTGCAGGTGGTGCACGCGAACGCGACGATGCCGAAGCCGAGCTTCTCGAGCTCCGGCAGCAGTCCCGCTTCCTCCAGGTACAGCTGCACCGCCTTCGAGCCCGGCGCGAGCGAGGTCTTCACCCACGGCTTGCGGACGAGACCGGCCCGGTTCGCGTTGCGCGCGAGCAGGCCCGCGGCGATCACGTTGCGCGGGTTCGAGGTGTTCGTGCAGCTCGTGATCGCGGCGATGATCACCGCGCCGTCGGGCATCTGCCCCGGCGTCTCCTCCCACTGCGCCGCGATGCCCTTCGCCGCGAGGTCGGTCGTGGACACGCGCGCGTGCGGGTTCGACGGGCCCGCCATCGTGCGCACGACGCTCGAGAGATCGAACGTGAGCGTGCGCTCGTACTCGGCGGTCGCG
>JAJTHD010000056.1 GCA_021297925.1 Lysobacteraceae bacterium | reverse complement strand
GGGCATCGGCCGCATCCGCTTCACCACCTCGCACCCGATGGAGTTCACCGATTCGCTGGTGGAGGCCTACCGCGACATGCCGAAGCTGGCGTCCTTCCTGCACCTGCCGGTGCAGTCGGGCTCCGACCGCGTGCTCACTGCGATGAAGCGCAACCACACGGTGCTGGAGTTCAAGGCCAAGATCCGCAAGCTGCGCGAGGCGCGACCGGACATCTGCATCAGCTCGGACTTCATCGTCGGCTTCCCCGGCGAGACCGATCGCGACTTCGAGCAAACCATGAAGCTGATCGAGGACATCGGCTTCGACCAGAGCTTCTCTTTCATCTACAGCAAGCGCCCGGGCACGCCGGCGGCGAACCTGCCGGACGACACGAGCCCGGAAGTGAAGAGCGCGCGTCTCACCCGCTTGCAGGAGACGATCACCGCGAACGCGCGGAAGATCTCGCAGGCCATGGTGGGCACCGTGCAGACCGTTCTGGTGGAAGGCCCGTCGAAGAAGAACCCGAACGAAGTGACGGGCCGCACCGAGAACATGCGCTTCGTCAATTTCGCCGGCCCGCAGCGCTTGGTTGGCCAATTCGTGGACGTGGAAATCACCGAGGCGCTGAGCAACTCGCTGCGCGGCCGCATCGTGACCCGCGAGACGGTGGCCGCCTGATGGCCGACGCCGCGACGCACCGCGACTTCACCCTTGATCCTGATGACGGCGAGCGGCTGGCCAACCTCGCCGGCCCGCTCGACGCGCACCTGCGGCAGATCGAGCTGCGGCTGGGCGTGCAGGTGGCCAACCGCGGCGGCGTGTTCCGCGTCACGGGGCCGGAGAAAGCCACCACCGTCGCCGAACGCCTGCTTCGCCAGCTGTGGGCCGACACCGAGACCGAGGTGCTGACGCCGGAGGCCATCCACCTGCGCCTCGGCGCCGACGACGAGTCCGCGGTCGAGCGGGAGCTGGGCTTCGCGCCGCAGGACGTGGCCATCAAGGTCAAGCGCGGCACCATCCGCGGGCGTGGCGCCAACCAGGCCGCCTACCTGCACGCCATCGCCACCCACGACGTCAACTTCGGCATCGGCCCGGCCGGCACCGGCAAGACCTACCTCGCCGTGGCCAGCGCGGTCGAGGCGCTCAACGAAGCCCGCATCCAGCGCATCCTGCTGGTGCGCCCGGCGGTGGAGGCCGGCGAGAAGCTCGGCTTCCTGCCGGGTGATCTCTCGCAGAAGGTCGACCCCTACCTGCGCCCGCTCTACGACGCGCTGTACGAGATGCTCGGCACCGAGAAGGTGGCCAAGCTGATGGAACGCAACGTCATCGAGGTGGCACCGCTGGCCTACATGCGCGGCCGCACGCTCAACGATGCGTTCGTAATCCTCGACGAGGCGCAGAACACCACGGTGGAGCAGATGAAGATGTTCCTGACCCGCATCGGCTTCGGCACGACCGCGGTGATCACGGGCGACCTCTCGCAGATCGACCTGCCCAAGCACCAGAAGAGCGGCCTGCGCGACGCCGTCGAGGTGCTGAAGGGCGTCGAGGGCATCAGCTTCCGGTTCTTCGAGGCCAAGGACGTGGTGCGCCATCCGCTGGTGGCCAAGATCGTGCGCGCCTACGACCGCCGCGACGCGGAAGGCGCCGCCAGCCCGTGACGGACCCGCGCCCCGAGACCGACGCGTGCCCGGCGGCCGATGTGGTGGTCTACGACTTCGACGGCACCCTCGTCGAAGGCGACATTGGCGCGGCCTTCGTCCACCACCTGCTCCAAGGCTGGCGCCGCTGGCTGGCTCTGCCGGTGGCGCCGCTGGGCCTGCTGCTGATGGCCGCGGGCCCGACCCGGCGCGCCGGCGTCGCGCTGTTCTTCCGGATCGCCAGTCTCGGCCGCCCGATAGCGGTGATCGAGACCCTCGCGACGACCTTCTCGGAGGCCCGCGTCCTGCGCCGGCGGGAACGGGAGTTGACGTGGCTGGCGGCCGACCTCGCCGCCGGACGCCGCGTTGTCATCGCGACCGGCGCCTTCGAGATGCTCGCCCGGGTGGTCCTGCGCCGGCTCGGACTGGAGGACCGGGTGGTGCTCGTGGCCTCTCGGCTGCGTCCGGGCCGGATCGGCCTCGGCGTGGCGCGCCACTGCAACGGGGAGGCAAAGCTCCGCGCGCTGACCGAGGATGGCTTCCCACCGCCCTACGCCAAGGCCGTCTCCGACTCCTGGGCCGACGCGCCCCTGCTCGCCGCCGCCCGCGACGCCGTCCTGGTGAATGCTTCGGCGAAAAGCCGCCGCGTCGTCCGCCGCGCCGTCGGGGATCGGCTCGTCGATGCCGATGCCACCCCGCCCCCCTGACCACGATCCGGAGCCGCCCATGCCGACCCATGCCGTGTCCGTGAGCTATGGCCTTCCCCGCAAGGGCCTGCCCGCCGCCTCGTCCGTCCGCCGCTGGGTCGAGGCCGCACTGGCCGGCTACCGTCGGACGGTCGAGATCCACGTCCGTTACGTCGACTCCGACGAAGGACGCGCCCTGAACCGCGACTACCGGGGCAAGGACTACGCGACCAACGTGCTCAGCTTCCCGGCTGAATTGCCGGAGGGCGTGCGCTCGCCGCTGCTGGGCGATCTCGTCATCTGCGCCCCGGTGGTCGCCCTAGAAGCCTTGGGGCAGGACAGGCGCCTCGCCCACCACCACGCCCACCTGGTGGTCCACGGCTGCCTGCACCTGCTGGGCATGGACCACGAGCGCTCCGAGGCCGAGGCCGAGGCCATGGAAGCCCGCGAGCGCAGCATCCTCGCCCGGCTGGGCATTCCCGACCCGTATGCCGCGCGGGACTGACGGTCTCGGGGGCGGCTGAAACGGCCCATTCACGCCCTTCCGCTACACTCCTCGACCTGCGCCCCCCGTCGGGGGCATGCATGCAGATCGATGTCCGAGGACGACAGTAGTCCGCTTCCCGAGAAACGTTCCTGGCTGGAACGCCTGTCCCACGCCTTCTCCGGCGAACCGGAGAGCCGCGAGGACCTGGTGGAGATCCTCCGCGATGCGCGGAGCAACCGCATCATCGAGGGCGACACCCTGCGCATGCTGGAAGGCGCGCTGGCCGTGTCCACCATGACCGTGGCCGATGTGATGGTGCCGCGGGCCCAGATGGTCTCGCTGCCCGGCGACGGGCGCCTGCTGGACCTGATGCGGGCCGTGGTGGACAGCGGGCATTCGCGCTTCCCGGTGCACGGCGAGGACCGCGACGAGATCCTCGGCATCCTGCTGGCGAAGGACCTGCTGCGCGGCATCGTCGCGGACAACGCCATCGAGGACGTGCGCGAGCTGCTGCGCCCCGCGGTGCTGGTGCCGGAGAGCAAGCGGCTCGACGTGCTGTTGCGCGAGTTCCGCGCCTCCCGCAACCACATGGCGATCGTCGTCGACGAGCACGGCGGCGTCGCCGGGCTGGTCACGATCGAGGACGTGCTCGAGGAGATCGTCGGCGAGATCGACGATGAGCACGACGACGACGCGCCCGCCGCGGCGATCGCGGCGCAGGATGACGGACGTTTCGTGCTGCCTGCCCTCACCCCGATCGGCGACTTCAACGAACGCTTCGGCGCCGACCTCCCCGACGACGAGTTCGACACGCTGGGCGGCTTCGTGACGGCCGGCATCGGCCACCTGCCCGAGCCGGGCGAGCGCCACCGCGTCGGCCCCTACGAGTTCACCGTGCTGGAGGCCGACCAGCGCCGCCTGCGGACGCTCGGCGTGGTGTCGCGCGACGGTATGGCGCGTCTCCGGGCGGCCGCCGACGTCTACGTGGAAGGCTTTCC
>JAJTHD010000301.1 GCA_021297925.1 Lysobacteraceae bacterium | reverse complement strand
TGCGCGGGGCCTTGGTCGACCTGCGGCGCGCGGAGGACGGCTGGACGCTGGTCGTCGGCGCGAGCCTCGGCGGGCTGCTCGCCCTTGCCGCGGTGGCGGAGCATCCGCGGGGCGTCGCGCTGGCGCTGGTGAATCCGCTGCCGCCCTCCCCTTGGGCGTCGTCGTTGCCACCAGGGATGGTCGACGGGCCGCGGCGGACTTGGTCGACGCACGGACGGTTCGCGAGCACCGATCGCGCCTTGGCAGGACGGCCGTTTCCCGAGCGCCATGCCGCGTTCCATGCGTGGCGGGACGAGAGCGCCGCGCTGCTGCGCGAGGCCCGCGCCGGCATCGACGTCGCGATGCCTGCAGTGCCGATGCTGGTCATCGCCGCGGAGGACGATGACGTTGTGCCGGCCGACCTCTCGTCGCGCTTCGCGCTGGACTCGGGAGCGAGCCTGCTGCGCGTGCCCGGCGACCACCTCGGGCCCGTGATGGGGGAGGGCGCGGCCGCCGCCGCTCGGCTGGCGCTGGCGTGGTGGGAGACCGTTCGTTGCAGGGTCGCCCGGGCGACGCCATCGGCGGGCTGAACGCCGGATCGATCGACGCTGAACGCGCCGGCCTGGTCCGCGCCGGGTTAAGCCACGGTTGACCCTCCGCGCAGGACGCTGGTGCTGCGCCGCAATCCCGCGGCCGGAGATGCCTCGATGATCCGCTTTGCCCCGCCGATCGCCCTCGTCCTCGCCCTTGCCGCCGGCACCGCGTCGGCGCAGCGCTGGGGTGGCCATGACGACTACGGCTACGACCACAACGGCCCGCGTTGGGACACCGCGCGGGTGGTCAACGTCGACCCCATCCTCGCGCCGGGCGCGCCGCGCTGGCAGCAGCAGTGCTGGCAGGAGCCGGTCCGCGTCGTGACGCGCGACTACGTCCCCGACCGCCGTTACGACGACCGCCGCTACCGCTCCGGTGGCATCGGTCCGAGCACTGGCCAGGTGCTGGGCGGCATCATCGGTGCGGCCGTGGGCAACCAGGTGGGCGATGGCGACGGCCGCCGGGCCGCCACCGTCGCCGGTGCGCTGCTGGGCAGCGCGATCGCCCGCGACAGCTACCGTGACCGCCGCTACGACGATCGCTATGGCGACCGCTACGGCTACGGCGGTGGCTATGGCGGCTACGAGGTCGAGCGCGAGCAGGTCCGCTACGAGCAGCGCTGCCAGAACGTGCAGTCCGGCTATCGAGACGATCGCGTCGTCGGCTACCGCGTGACCTACGACTACAAGGGCATCGTCGGCACCACGCAGACCAGCTACCACCCGGGCCGCACGATCCGGGTGCGCATCGACGTCACGCCGGAAGGCTGAGCGCCGCTACCAGCGCAGGGTGCCGGCCACGACGGTGGCGCACGGCCCGCCGACCCAGGTCCGCCCGGCCTCGTGGTGGAGCACGAGGCGGGCATCGCGGCCCAGCTCGCGGCCCTGGCTGACGACGAAATGCGGCCCGAGGTCGCCGGCTTGGCCGCTGGCGTGCAGGTAGCCCGCCAGTGCTGCGTTCGCCGCACCGGAGGCCGGGTCCTCGTAACCGTCACCGACGGGCATCAGGGCGCGCACCACGAGGTCGTGGCCGCGCCCCGGGGTCCGCGCGAATACCGCGAGTCCGATGGCCTGGTGGGGCGCGACCAGCGCGGCGATGCCGCCGAAATCGGGCGTCAGGCCGCGCACGGTGGCCTCGTCGCGCAGCTCCGCGACCACCCAGCGACGACCGCCGTCGATGACGGCGGCGCCGGCCGGGGCCAGTCGGTCTCCCAGCAGGGCTGCCAACGCGGGCTCGTCCGCCGCCATCCGCGAGAGCACGGCGACCGGCGGCGCCTGCACCGCGATCTGCCGGGCCTCGCCGTCCCCCTCGATCCGCAAGGGCAGGCGGCCCGCCCCGCAGTCCTGCACGAGCCCGACGCCGCCGCCCTCGAGGGCGCGCGGCACGGCGAGCCCGGCCTCGAGCACCGCGTGCGCCGTACCGACGCTGGGGTGCCCGGCGAACGCCAGCTCTCGCGTGGGGGTGAAGATGCGGACCCGGTAGCTCGTCTCCGACGAGGCGGGCGGCAGCACGAACGTGGTCTCGACGACGTTCGTCCACGCGGCGATGCGCTGCATCGCGGCGTCGTCGAGGCCTTCCGCAT
The DNA here is from genome assembly GCA_021297925.1 of Lysobacteraceae bacterium. GTDB lineage: Bacteria > Pseudomonadota > Gammaproteobacteria > Xanthomonadales > Xanthomonadaceae > Silanimonas. The sequence goes on along the minus strand of JAJTHD010000301.1, from coordinate 1,454 downwards.
CGAGGACCACGGCCAGCGGGTTGCCGGTGCCCGGGCGGGGCGCGAACACGTCCACATGCTGGAAACGGCGCACGGCCCTCACCACGACAGCACCCCCTCGATGACGGTCTGCGTGAGCCCGCCGATCCAGACCTCGCCGTCATCGTCCACGGCGATCTCGACCACGCCGTCGCGGCCGACTTCGCGGCCCTGCGAACCCAGGAAGCGCCGGGCGGGCAGGGCGCCGTTGGCGTGCAGCCACGCCCCGATAGCGGCATTGGCGCTGCCGGTGACGGGGTCCTCGGGGATGCCGTCGGCCGGCACGAAGGCCCGGACGACGAGCGCATGCGGCTGGCCAGTGCAGTGCGCGTACACGGCCACGCCCACGCTGCCGTCGGCGCGGTTGGCCGCGGCCATCGCCGGGAGGTCCGGCGCGAGGCCCCGCACCGTCGCCTCGTCGGTCAACTCGATGCACCACCAGCGCGGGCCGTTGTCGATGAGGGCCGGGCGCACGGCCCCCAGCGGCGCGCCACGCAGGCTGGCAAGCGCCGCATCGGCGGGGGCCTCGCGCTCGACCCCTCGCGGGGCGCGGACGTGGATCGTCCTTTGCGCGCCGTCACCGTCGATGCGCAGCGGCAGCCGGCCTGCCGCGCACTCCTGTACCAATCGTCCGTCCCGTGGGGCGACGAGTCCGCGCGCCAGCACCGCGTGGGCCGTGCCCACGCTCGGATGGCCGGCGAAGGGAAGCTCCTGCCGCGGGGTGAAGATGCGCAGCCGGTAGTCGGCCTCGGTCGAGGTGGCGCGGAGGACGAAGGTCGTCTCCGAGAGGTTCAGCCACGCGGCGATGGCCTGCATCGTCGCGGCATCGAGGTCGTCGGCGTCGAACACCACGCCCAAGGGGTTGCCGAGGCCGGGGGCCGCGGCGAACACGTCGAGTTGCAGGAAGGGCAGGGCCGCGGCGGTCGCCGCGCCGAGGGGGCCGGCGTCGGCCGGCGGAGCGTCGGTTCGGATCATGCGCGCAGTGTCCCCGGCGTCGCGCTCCGGCCACAAGCGGTGCCGTCGCCACGCTATCCTTGCCGGGCCGCCATGTCTGGCGGCTTTCCTTTTTCCGACCCCGGCCTTGCGAGGTGCCCACCCCGATGAACCGCCCTGTCCCCGCGTTCGCCAATGACTGGATCGTCCTGAAGTTCGGGGGCACCAGCGTGTCGAAAAAATCGCGCTGGGACACGATCGGGAAACTCATGCGCCGTCGTGCGGACGAAGAAGGGTCGCGCGTGCTGGTCGTGGTTTCGGCGCTGTCCGGGGTCACCAACGCCCTGCAGGCCATGATCGATGGCCATCAGAACATGCCCGGCCTCCATGCCCAGTCCGAGGCCCTCGTCGAGCGCCATGCCGCCTTCGCCACCGAACTCGGCATCGACGTCGAGGCGGTGCTCGGCGCGCGCTTCGCCGCCTTGCGCGCGCTGGCGGTCGAT